>CAYHWZ010000069.1:0-9181 GCA_964359975.1 uncultured Elusimicrobia bacterium
TGCCGCCCACCCCGCCGACCTTGTGGCACGTGTCGCAACTGTACCCCACAAAATAATCCCGCCCCACTTCAGCCGGCGTTTTGCTGCTTGAGCATGAGGCCAAAGTCAGCGCTGCCAAAACCAGCGCAAATGTTCCGGTCTGTCTATTCATTTATGGAATTGCTCCTGTTCAGTCGAACCTTCCAGCGCCAGCGTGGACGAACTTCCGCTCGAAATCACCTGCGCCACTTCGTCAAAATAACCCGTCCCGACAAATGCCTGATGCTCCGTCGCCGTGTACCCGTTCTCTTTTTCCGCAAACTCTTCCTGCTGAAGTTCGGAGTAGGCGCTCATCCCTCTTGCCCCGTACCCTTTTGCCAGTTTGAACATGGACAGATTCAGCGCGTGAAACCCAGCCAGCGTCACAAACTGATACTTGTATCCCATCTTGCCCAACTCTATCTGGAACTTCGCAATCGTGCCCGCGTCCAGTTTCTTTTTCCAGTTGAACGAAGGCGAACAGTTGTACGCCAGCAGTTTTCCCGGAAACTGTTTGTGCACTGCTTCGGCAAACATTTTCGCGTCGTTCAAGTCCGGTGCCGAAGTTTCAAACCACAGCAAGTCTGCGTACGGCGCAAAAGAAAGTCCACGCCCGATCGCAATCTCAATCCCCGGTTTGATGTGGAAAAAACCTTCCGCTGTCCGCTCGTCGGAAATAATGAACGGATGGTCCGCCTTGTCCACATTGCTCGTAATGAGCGTGGCGCTGTACGCGTCCGTGCGCGCCACCAAAATCGCAGGCACACCCGACACGTCCGCCGCAAACCGCGCCGCTGTCAGTTTCTGAATGAACTCGCACGTCGGCACCAGCACTTTTCCGCCCATATGACCGCACTTCTTTACCGACGCAAGCTGGTCTTCAAAATGCACTCCCGCGGCCCCGGCCCGTATCATTGCTTTCATCAATTCAAAAACGTTCAAGTTGCCGCCGAACCCTGCCTCTGCGTCCGCCACAATCGGCGCAAACCAATGGATATCTTTCTTGCCCGCCATATGCTGAATCTGATCCGCGCGCTGGAACGCATTGTTGATACGGTTCACCAAATTCGGCACACTGTCCCCCGGATACAGACTCTGGTCCGGGTACGTTTCCCACGCAAAATTCGCGTCCGCCGCCACCTGCCACCCGCTGCAATAAATCGCTTTGAGGCCCGCCTGCACCATCTCCACCGCCTGCAGACCTGTCATTGCTCCAAGCGCCGGGACAAATTTTTCTTCGTGCATCAGTTTCCACAGCCGTTCCGCGCCCAGTTCAGCCAGCGTGTGCCGGATATCCACTGACCCTCTCAGCCGCACTACATCCTCGGCCTTGTAGGTGCGCACTATCCCTTTCCAACGCGGATTTTTTTTCCAGTCCTGTGCAATGCCCGCAGCTCTGATCATCTCACTTCCCCCCTCATGCCAACTCCGCGTATGCTTCCAATGTCAAAAATTCAGGGAACTCTTTACTCAGCATCATTTTCTCAAACAGCCGCGCCGCATCCGGGAACTTGCCGCTGCCGTACTTCGCATCGCCGAGCGTTTTCTTAATCTTGGACAGCTCTTCCGCCAGCACTTGCCGCACCAAGTCCGCCGAAAGTTTCCGCCCGTCGGAAAGCGACACATTGTGCCTCAGCCACTGCCACACCTGCGCGCGCGAAATTTCCGCCGTGGCCGCGTCTTCCATCAGATTGTAAAGCGGTACGCATCCGGTCCCTCTCAGCCACGCTTCCAGATACAAAACTCCCACATTGATATTCGTTCGCAGACCCTGTTCGGAAATGCTTCCCTCCGGCGCCTTAAGCAAATCCGATGCGCTTATCTTCACATTTTCCCGTTTCACATGAATCTGGTGCGGAGTCGTCATGTGCCGGTCAAAAATCTCTTTTGCCACGCTCACCAGGCCCGGATGCGCCACCCACGTGCCGTCATGACCGGCTTTCACCTCGCGTTCCTTGTCCGCGCGCACTTTTGCCAGCGCAGTCTCGTTCGCCGCCGCGTCGCTCTTGATGGGTATCTGCGCCGCCATCCCGCCCATCGCATGAATCCCCCGATGGTGGCAGGTCTGTATCAGCAGGTTCACATACGCGGACAAAAATCCCTTGTCCATAGTCACCTGCGCGCGGTCCGGCAGCACACATTCCGCGTTCCCGCTGAACTTCTTGATATAACTGAAAATATAGTCCCACCGTCCGCAGTTCAGTCCTGCGGAATGTTCCCTCAGTTCATAGAGAATCTCATCCATTTCAAACCCGGCCAAAATAGTCTCAATCAGGACTGTAGCCTTGATAGTCCCTCGCGGTATGTTCAGTTCCTTTTGAGCCATCACAAAAATATCGTTCCACAGCCGCGCTTCCAGATGACTCTCCATTTTCGGCAGATAAAAATAGGGACCTGTCCCGCGACTGACCTGTTCCTGCGCATTGTGAAAAAAGAAAAGCGCAAAGTCGAAGATGGACCCTGAAACAGGTTTACCGTCGAGCGTAACGTGCTTTTCTGAAAGATGCCATCCGCGCGGGCGCACCATCAGCGTTGCAATCTTGTCGTTGAGTTTGTAGCTTTTTCCTTCCGGGCTGGTGAACTGTATGCTTTTCCGTGCTGCATCTTTCAAATTGATCTGTCCCTGGATGGTGGATTCCCACGTGGGCGACTGCGAATCTTCAAAATCCGTCATGTACACATTCGCGCCGGAATTGAACGCGTTTATCACCATCTTGGTGTCCGCCGACGGACCTGTAATCTCCACCCGCCTGTCCGCCAAGTCTTTTGGAAAAGGCAACACCTGCCAATTCGACTTCCGTATATTCTCAGTTTCTTCGAGAAAATCCGGCATTTTGCCTGCGTCAATATCTTTCTGCCGTACCGCGCGTTTGGCAAGCAGTTCTTCCCGCCTTGCACGGTGCGCATTTTCCAGTTTCTCGACGAAATTCAGCGCGTCCGGCGTTAAAATTTCGCCGAACTCTTTGGACACAGCTGCTGTTATTTTTAGTTTGCTCATTCTTTATTGAATTTCAAAATTCCGCGTACCCATCCGTCCCACCCGCCGAACACCACCTTTGAATCTGTTTCCCATTTCCGCACCGCTGTTTCCAGGATGGCCGGCACCGCAAACCCGCACTCGCTTAAAAATTCGCGCGTTCCCAGCACCGCCGCACGGTACACGCCGTCGGAAACCTCCACAGCGCCGCCCACGCCTCTTTCCGGGAACTCATTGAACCCGATCACGGGCAGAATCGGCACATTGTTCTTCTTTGCCACGTAAATCACACATTTTGCCAGTGCATGACTCGAATGCGATTCAATTGAACTGACCACTTTCAAAAATTCCTGTTCATATAACTCACCTGCAGGCGCAACCTGAAACGCCGAAAACCGGTATTTTGCACATGATACTGCCGCAGGATTCGTCACTTATTTAACCTCTCTGGCGCAAAGAAAAATGTTACAAAATATCAAACCCTTGCGCAACCCCCCGGCATGCCTTAAAATGTGCTTTCCAGCAGTATTTAGATGTCACAAAAATGTTACAGATTGTTAAGGCAACCTTACATCAAGTCCCGTTATACTGGTACCAGAATGAGCACAAGAACTTTTCTAAAAGAATCCGGCAGGTCTGTCAAAAGCGTCCTGAAATCGCTTATCCACCACTTTTTGAAGGTTTTCGGCAAAATCGCGGCAGACCGTCCGGTTGAGCTGTCCTTTCTGTTTTACGCCATTCTACCAACCTACCTGAAGTTCAGTTCCATCCTGGAAGTTTCCTGCCTCTACTAACCCACAGGTATCTGACTTGCTGTAGAAGGCAGGTCAGATACCCGCCTCACTTAAAGTAATTTCTCAATATTGTTAAGTTAAAGTAAGATATTAATATTATATCTATTATGCTTATGATATGAGCGGAATTGCTATGTTGCTTTACAGTAGATTAATTGCGGGAGAACTGAAACACTCAGGGAAATACTAAGCGGCGCACTCCCCTTTTCCAAGCACAATCTTGAACGCTCCGGATTCGCCCCAATCAGACATAAACTCAGCGTCCGGTGTTTCCGGCAGAATCGTCAACGGCTCCAAATCCTTGCGCAAAACGTCAAATCCGGTCCGCGCTACGTACTCGCGGAACTTTTCACCCTGTTGACGGCTGTTTTTATACAAATCCAGCAGTTTCCCCACCACAGCAGGCACTCTTTTGGCCGGCACGCGCAGGAACTGCTTGCCATAAGACGATCCGCTAGCGTCAATCCGCCCGCCCAAAAGCATAGTATATGTCGGTACTTGTTGTCCGGCGATAGATTTTGCCCCGCCAAAAAAGCCGATATCCGCAATATGGTGTTGACCGCACGAGTTCGGGCAGCCCGAAATCTTTATCTTGATGTCCGCAAGGTCCGCATCACCAATCCGTTCGTTGCGGAAGACCTTTGTAAGCGCCGTAGCCAGTCCTCTGGATGAAGTAATCCCAAGCTGGCAGGTGTCCGCGCCCGGACAGCAGGTAATGTCCGCCAGCCGTTCCGCCGACGGAAGCATCAATCCGGCCTTTGCCAGTTCCGCGTACACCGTGTACAACGCCTCATTCTTAACCCAGCGCAATACCAGATTCTGCTGAACCGTGGTGCGCACCAGCCCGTTCGAATATTTGCGAGCAATCTCCGCCAGCGCTTTTAGTTGAGGAGCGTGGATATCGCCGAGCGTGAGCATCACTGTCACAATATTGTAGCCCGCCTGTTTCTGCGGCTGAACATTTGTCTGTTTCCAGCGCAGGAATTCCGGCGATGCCGCTTCAGTCAAATAAGGTCCGCCGGCAGACGGCGCTTTTTCTTCAAATAGCGCTATCTCCGGATACTTTTCATTCGCAAGTTTTTCCCGTTCCGCCAGCACTCTCTTGCGGAACTCGTCAATCCCGATTTTTTCAATCAGGAACTTGATGCGCGCCATGTTGCGGTTGGTGCGTCCGTAGTCCCAGTCGCGGTCAAACACTCTCAGCACCGCATGCACGGTGCGCAGGAACTGGTGCATAGGCGTAAAATCTTCAATACTCTGTGCAGTCTTGGGTGTCGGTCCCAGTCCGCCGCCTGCAGACATCTTGAACCCGCGCACTTCTTGACCGTTGTCTTTCCCCATCAGCGCCAGACATCCGAGGTCGTGCATGGGAATGAGTCCGCGGTCCGCAATGCTGCCGGAAAATGCAA
Organism: uncultured Elusimicrobia bacterium; assembly: GCA_964359975.1. Classification (GTDB taxonomy): domain Bacteria; phylum Elusimicrobiota; class Elusimicrobia; order 2-02-FULL-39-32; family 2-02-FULL-39-32; genus CAYHWZ01. Next base: position 5,199 of record CAYHWZ010000069.1, read on the forward strand.
TCTTGAACTTGCGCGGCATGTTCTGACAGTCTTTGTGCCGCATGAAGAAATAAGCCGCAGCTTCCGCATAAGGCGACACGTCAAAAACCTCGTCCCTGGCAACCCCGGCAAGAGGGTCAGCGGTCACGTTTCGCACCGTGTTGGCGCATGCTTCGCGCGTGGTCAGACCTGCGTCCGCCAGCCGTTTCATACATTCGACGGTACGGTCCAGTTTCACAAAGTGATACTGGATGTCCTGCCGTGTGGTGACATGGCTGACGCCTTTGCGGTCTTCTCCTGCGTATTCATCGGAAATGTCCGCTAGCGCCACAAGCTGGTCCGCGGTCAATCTGCCCCACGGTATCTTGACGCGCATCATCTGGATGTCGGGTTTCTGTTTCTGCCCGTAAACGCCCCGCTGAAGACGATACTTCCTGAAATCGTCTTCGGAAACGGCTCCCTGACGGAGCTTCTGGATCTCCCCTTCCATCTCCGCAATGTCCGCGCGGTATTTTGGAATTTCCGCGGCGGCGCTGGGAGTGAGGTCCTTGAGCTGTTTTACGGGCGATGCTGATTCGGACATTTTTGTTCCTCTATTCTGCTGTCAACTCTTATTTCTTGAAGTAGTTCGCGTTGATTTCAATGAAGTTTTTCCACTGTTCCGGCACTTGTTCGTTGGGGAAAATAGCGGTGACCGGGCAGACGGCCTGGCAGGCGCCGCAGTCAATGCAGGTGGCCGGGTCAATGTAGATCTGTTCCGCAGTGGCGAACGCAGGTTCATTCTTCGTCGGATGAATGCATTCCACCGGGCAGACCTCCACGCAAGCCGTGTCTTTTGTCCCTATGCATGGTTGAGCAATCGTATATGCCATTTTTATTACGCTCCTTAACTTTGTCGAGTCGGCAACTTGTGTTCCGTGAAAGAAAAAAACGTGTTTCTGTCGTCGGATACCGTTGCCAGCTTGCTATTCTATCAAAATATCCTGCATTTGGAAAGGGGTACTCTCACTTTCCCGGTACCATGCTTTTGCTTCCAAAAACTTTTTGGCGTGTACTGCCACAATCAGTTGGGACCATCCCGCGAGAAACGGCTGGCTTTCGTCGGTTTTGCTCGGTTTTGCCGGATGGTCCGGATGCGAATGAAAAATACCCACCTGGTCAAGTCCTTCGTTCTCTGATTCGCGCACTTTGTGGTAATGTTCCACCGGGTCAATCATAAATTCGAAGTTGCCGCCGGAAAGCGCGCGGTCGCGGTCAATCGGCAGGGCATTCATGCTGAGAAGTTCGTCCAGGCGGTCCTTGTGGCTGCCATCGAGGATGTTGGTCAGGACCTGCACTTTCTGCACTTTTTTGATGCCGGTCCCGTTCACGGTCTTCCCGAACAAAAGGCCGCAGACTTCCTTGGGATAGCCCTGCTCGCAGAGTTGCTGAAGCTTTTCCCACTGCTGTTTGTCAAAGATCAGTTTTTGCATGACTCGCAAGGGCAACTGCGGCGGAGCAGTTTGAACGGGTAAAGTCCCGTGGTGTGTCCGTCGCTGAACTCGAATCTCAGAGCATAATGACCGACCGGTTCCAATTTCAGTCCCTGCAAATCCTGCGGCACTGACTCTTTATCAAGCACCTGTTTGCCGGACATCTCATCCACGCAGGAGGCGCAGGGACAGATCTGGCGCAGGTAACGGAACGGGTACACGCCGGCGTGCCCGTCGGACCAGGTGATTTTCAGTTCGCGTGTTCCGAGTTTACGGAGTTCCGCGGGCTGGTCATTTTTTTGCCGCTGTTTTTTCAACGGTATACTTGTTCATCAGACCTCTTCAACCAGTTCAAATGATTTGCCTGTCAGACTGGCGATGGAAACTTGCGCTGCCATTTTCCGGGCAATATCGCGGTAAATTTTGGCTGATTCCGACGACGGGTCCGAAACCGCTATGGGGGCTCCTTCGTCGGCTTTAATGCGGATACGCATATCAATGGGTATTTCGCCGAGGAACGGGATTTCCAGTTTTTCGCTGGCGGAACGCGCGCCGCCATGTCCGAAAATCTCTTCCCGCGAACCGCATTTCGAGCATTGATGGAAACTCATGTTTTCCACGATACCGAGAATCTTGACATTGGTTTCCTGCAGCATGCGGAGTGTTTTCATGGAGATCATCAGTCCCACATCCTGCGGTGTGGAGACAATGACCGCGCCTGAGACCGCTACTGTCTGCACGAGGGTGAGGTGCACGTCGCCCGTGCCCGGCGGCAGGTCCACGAGCAGATAGTCGAGCGCGCCCCACTCCACGTCGGTGAGACATTGTTCGAGAGCGCGGTGCGCCATGGGGCCGCGCCAGATAAGCGGCTGGTCGCCCTGCGCAAAAAATCCCATGGACATGAACTTGACGCCGTGCGCGGTTTTCGGCTGGATTAAATTGTCGCGGATAGCGGTCTCGCCCTGCGCGCCCATCATGGTCGGTATGGACGGTCCGTAAATGTCCGCGTCGAGCAGTCCGACGCTGGCTCCGTCGAGTGCGAGCGATACGGCGAGATTCGCGCTGACTGTGGATTTTCCCACTCCGCCTTTGCCGCTGCCGATGGCAATGATATTTTTTACATTCTTCAACGCTGTCTTGTCCAATTGCTGAAACGCTCTGACGTCCGCAGTCATTTTTACGCTGACAGATTCCACGCCGGGTATAGATTTTACCAGCGCCTGCGCCTGACCTTGCATCTGTTCTTTGACCGGGCAGGCGGGCGTGGTCAGATTTATTTCAAATGACACTGCTCCATCGCAAATCTTGACGTTGCGCACAAATCCAAGCGCAACAATGTCTTTATGCAAATCCGGGTCCTGCACATTTTTCAGCGCGTCCAAAACTTGTTCTTCAGTAATTTTGCTCATAGTCTCATCCCTCGCGGTCTTATCCCTCATCCCTGCTTTTCATTGCATACCCAACTGGAGCTTGGCGGCTTCCGACATTTTGTCCGGTGTCCAGGCCGGTTCCCAAACTACGTCAACGTTCGCTGCGGTGACGCCGGGCACAGTCATTATTTTGCGTTCCACTTCCGGCGGCAAAGATTCGGCTACGGGACACATTGGCGAAGTCAGAGTCATCTTGATGTCCACGCGTCCGCCTTCGTTCACTTTCAAATCATAGATCAAACCCATTTCATAAATGTTGACCGGGATTTCAGGGTCATAGCAGGTGCGGAGCATGTCCACGACCTGTGTTTCAGTGGGCAAAGGAGTATTTGACGGCTGAGCCGTGGTATTTTCTGACGGGGTTGGGGAATTGGGTTCGTTCATTCTGTGGTCACCTTTTCGCCGGGATGTTCGAGCGCGGCTCTGAATGTGTGCCAGGCCAGACTGGCGCATTTGACGCGTACCGGATAGTCGCTCACGCCGGAAAACGCGGCCAGTTTACCGAGCGATTCGGGCTTTACAGAACTGTCCGCGGTGCCGGTCACCATTTTGTGAAAGTTCTGGAACAGTTCTTCCGCTTCTGTCCGTGTTTTTCCTTTAAGAGCCGCAGTCATCATGGATGCGGACGCTTTGGATATGGCGCATCCGTTTCCGAGAAAACTTGTTTCCTGGATTCTGTCTCCGTTCATTTTCAGATAGACCGTTATCTGGTCGCCGCAAAGCGGGTTGGCTCCATCGGCGAACCGGTCCGCGTCCGCCATTTTGAAAAAATTCTGCGGTTTGCGGCTGTGGTCCAATATGACTTCCTGATACAAATCGTCGAGGTCGCTCATGTGAATTTACGGGTGAAACATTTTTACGGCTTTTTGCAGGGCTTTGATAAAAATGTCCACTTCCGCAATCGTGCTGTACAGGGCGAACGACGCGCGGCACGTGGCCGGGACATTGAACCTTTCCATCAGCGGCATGGCGCAATGGTTGCCTGCCCGGATGGCCACGCCTTCACGGTCGAGCACAGTGCCGACATCATGCGGATGCGCGGACTCGACGGTAAATGAAATCACGCCGGTCTTTTCGCGGGCTGTGCCGATGATACGGACCT
>CAYHWZ010000070.1:0-9180 GCA_964359975.1 uncultured Elusimicrobia bacterium
TGCCTACCACGCAGAACAGTACCGCGTTGGCAATATCTTCCGGCGAACCGATACGTTTGAGCGGGGTGTTTGCAATCACGGCTTTGCGCGCTTTTTCGCCCCAACGATCCGGCAGCATCACGGGTCCGGGCGAAACCGCGTTCACCTGAATATTCGGCGCCAACTCTTTGGCCAGGCAATAAGTCAGTCCGACCATACCGGATTTTGAGACGAGATAGGGCAGGTAGCCGGGATAGGGACGGTGCGTGTCCGAGTCAATGATATTGATGATTTTGCCGCGCTTTGATTTCAGCATGGACTTGGCGGACTCCTGCGCAAGGAAAAATGCGGATTTCAGGTTCATGTCCAGATGCCGGTCCCAGTCCTTTTCGCTGATTTTCCCGAATGGGGTCTTTTCGTAGAGGGAAGCGGAATTTATCAAAATGTCCACATTGGAAAACCGGCGCACGGTTTCGCGCACGAGTTTGACGCATCCGGAATACCGCGACAAGTCCGCCTGCACGGCAATGGATACCGCGCCCATATCCCGCAGTTCATTGACGGTCCGGACCGCAGATTGTCTGGAACGGTTGTAATGCACTGTCACGCGTGCGCCTTTCCTACCGAGCGCCAACGCTATTGCGCGGCCTACCCGGCGGGCGCTGCCTGTGATAATCGCGGTCTTTCCTTTAATGTCCATTTTTTGAGTAAAGAGGATCTGCCACGCCTGCGTCCCTGAATCCGGTTATCCGTTCAAGACACGAATTGCATTTCCAGCAATGTTTCCGAAGGTCGCGCGAACAGCTCCAGGTTTTTTCTAACGGCACGCCGAGTTTGTAACCTGTTGAGATGACTTCGGATTTGTCTGAATTAATGAACGGAAACACCAGTTCCACTTTCTGGTGAAACTTGTGTTCCGCGCGGACAAGCCGGTTGATTTCACCCAGATATTTCCTCCTCGCGTCGGAAAAAACCTTACCGTCATGCTTGATGTGTCCACCGACAATAAAATCCGCGCCGGCCTTTTCCGCGATGCAGGCGGCAATGCCGTAAAACATCAGATTGCGTCTGGGAATGTGGCATGCCATGTCGGAACGGGGAGAACGGATAAAAGGGAGGTCCACTTCGTAATTTTCCGTGCAAGAAACGAGTGCGCGGAGTTTTCTGGCTGACCGCAGTTCCTGCGCGCGCCGGCCGGGAAAAAGAAAACTGAGCGTGGCAAGTTTCCAGTCCTGATTTTTCGACCACCAGAGCCCGGCCGCGGAATCTATCCCGCCGGAAAGCAGCACCAGCGCCTTCTTTCGTCTGGATTGTTTCATATCCTACTTATCTTATCAAATGCGATTTAATCTTGGAAGAACGTGCAGATCCTGGCCGTCTGTGACCACTTCCACAGCGCCGGTCAGACCGGTCTGGTAAAACTGCACACCTGCGTCCGAAAAATCCTGAAGTGTATGCTTTGACGGAAGATTGAACTTGTTGCGTTCGGCTTCGCTGATAACAGCAAACTGCGGACGGACCAGACTTAAGAACTGCGTTCCCTCCAATCTATTGTTGCTGCCGTGGTGAGCGGATTTGAGCACATCGCATTTAAGAAACGTGCCGTAGCGGTTGAGTTCAGTCAGGGCAATCCGTTCCGCGTCACCGGTCATAAGTATGGATTTGCTGCCGTATCCTATGCGGAACACCACCGATGAATCATTGAGCGATGCAGTTCTCGGCTCAATCCATCCGCGCGGAGGATGAAGCACCAACAGTTCAACATTTTCAGCGCCTTTGATTTGCGCGCCTTCGTACAGAGGTGTCCGTCGGATAGAACGGTCTTTGAACACTGAATCGTAAAACGGGATGTGCAAATCGCCGCAATCAAACAGTGCTCCGACCTCGAACTCGTCGAGAAGATACCCCAGCCCGCCAAAATGGTCGAAGTGCGGATGAGTGATAACAATACCGTCAATCCGCGTAATCCCTTTGGACCAGAGGAACGGCGCTATTGATAGACGTCCCTGGTCCCAGTCACCGCCCCCGCCGCAATCCACCAGCATCACACCGCCGCGGGGGAACTCAATCACAGCCGAGTCGCCATGTCCCACGTCGAGAAAGGTGATTTTTAGTTCGTCCGCCTGCGCCGGGAAGTTGCCTTTCCACACGAACAAATTTGTAGCGATCAAAAGCACAACAGCGCATTTCGCTTTGCTGATTTTCAGCGAGTCCCTCAATACCCACAGAACCAACGCGCCGTAAAATACCGCAAACAGCATCCAGCCCGGAGGCGCGACGCGGAAATAAGCGAACGGTACCCGCGCGAACATGCCGCACATCCAGTTCAGAACAGCGGCGAAAAATTCCGACGACGCGGCAAAACTCGAGCAAATCCAGCCGCCGAAACTGCCCAGCGCCAAAAACGCCGCGCCGCTCGCCGTGACCACAAACAGGTACGGCACTACGACCAGATTGGCCAGTATTGTGACCGGACTGACGATAAAGAAATAATACGCGACCACCGGCAATATCCCGACCCAGGCGCAAAGAGAGAGCGTACAGAGATTTTTTATTTTGAAAACGAATTTTTGCAGCTCGGATTTTGAGCCCTCGTCTTCCACCACAGGTTCCGGGTAGAGCACAGCCGTAGCCAGCAGAGTGATAAAGGACAGCTGAAATCCCGGGTCAAAAACCTGCATCGGACTGAACAGCACAATCAGCGCCGCAGACCACGAGAGCGAAGTGATGATTTCAGTCTCGCGTTTGAAAACGTAACCCATCATAAAGAGCGATGACATGATGGTAGCACGCAAAACGCTTGCGCTGGTGCCCACCAAAGCGCAGTACGCGCAGAGCAAGATCACGGATAATCCGTACGACCACCGCCGGGGAATCCGCATTATCCGGAGCACGATGACAAAGATAGCGGCCACGAGTCCCATGTTCATGCCGGAAATCGCGAGTAGGTGAGTGGTGCCGCTTTTCGCAAAATCGTCTTTCAGCCGATAGCTGAGTTCGCCGCGGTCGCCGATAAGCATGGCCTTCAGCACGCCGCGCGCGTCTGTGCCGGAAATATTTTCGTCCATCATGGCCAGCAGAGCGTTCCTGCCTCGAGCAAACGCCGCGTACCAGCCGCTCCATTCTTCGTGCCCTACAATCTGAAACAAATCAGGGTTCCGCACAATCATTCTGGCGGACATACCTTCCCGTTCGAGATATGTTTCCGCGTCGAAACCGCCGGGATTGGACATGCCGCGCGCTTTGACCACTTCGCCGCGCAATGCCACACGGTCGCCCCACACGGGGATTTTTTCCGGAATCGGCATACTGACCATTATCGCGGGGGAAAACGCCGACCACTTGCCCTGCTCATCCGCGCGCGAATCACATTTCAGACGGAACCGTATGCGCCCTGCGCCGAGTCCGGACTTCACACGGGAAACGTACGAATCCACACAGCCAACGACAAGCGCCGGGCCGGAAAATGAAACCTTTTCACGAGCGGCCTCTTCGTGCATATAAAGCGCAATCCCGGCCAATATGAGTGAAGGAAGCATGAACGCCCAAAAGAGTTTTTTCTGTCTCAAAAACAGGAACGCGCACGCGGACAAAACTGCAGCCGAAAGAATGGGAAAGAAAGCGGTCATTAAAACCGGACCAGCCGACGGGCCCAGCGCAATACCCAGGACCAGCGCGCACGCTGTCCAAAAAACCGGACGGTGCATAAGGGGATTATTTCAGCGTCAGATACTGTTCTACCTTGTTGTACGTGGTCACGCTGACGCCTTTCACTTTCAGCAGCTCATTTTTCTCTCTGAAAGGTCCATTTTGTGAACGGTAGGAAACGATTTCCCTGGCAAGTTTCTTGCCGATGACGGGCAATGCGGCAAACTGTTCCGCAGCGGCTTTATTCATATTGACCTTATTCGAGATTGAAGATGAACTGGCTGAATGGGATTTTGCGGGGGAATTTCCGTAAGAAGAATTGCTCTGACTTGCCGTCATTTCCGACGGCAGGTCTGCAATTTTTCCATTGACCGCAAGATTTTCCCGCAGCTTTTCCAGCCGCGATTTCCCGAAACCCGGAACCTGCAAAACTTCTTCCGGTGTTTTGAACCCATTATGTTCCGTGCGGTACTTAATGATAGCGCGCGCCAATTTGGGGCCGATGCCGGTCAATTTTTCCAGTTGTTCCTGAGTGCCGGTATTGAGGTCTACTTTCACGGTCTGCGGCTGGAGATTTTCCGCGGCTTTTGGAGGAAGGGAAGGATGCGCCGAATAGTCCACAGTGAGCGGAGTCTGCAAGTAGTAGCGCCGTGCCACGCGCACCCCGACACCGACAATCAGGAAAAAGCAGAGCAGAAGCAGAACAGTCTTTTCAGTACGGGTCATAAATTCGCCACACCTTTCAAAATAATGTTACCAAACAAGGCACGCCGGCGCAAGTTTGGAATAACGGCTCAAGCAAAAGTGTTGACGATTAACATATTTTATGCTACACTATTTAATAGTTCTTTTCAGCAAAAAATCAGCGTAAGTTGCGGGTGAACAGCGTGTTTCCGCGACTGCATATCAGGCCAGCCGAGGGTTGTGATCGGCTGGTTTTTTTATTTTTCTGACAGGGTATTGACAAAAAAAGGCAAAACCGCTATTCTTAATAGATAGCAAAACATGATACTCAATAGAATAGGAAGGTAAAATATGCACTTAAAAAGCATAGAGATGGTGGGATTCAAATCCTTCGCGGACAAAACTGTTATCGAACTGAAAGGGGGAATTTCCTCTGTCGTCGGTCCGAACGGGTGCGGCAAGTCCAATATTGTGGACGCGCTCCGCTGGTCGCTGGGCGAAATGTCAGCGCGGTCGCTCCGCTCGCGCCATATGTCCGATGTTATATTTTCCGGGTCCGCCGGACGCCAGCCCGTCAATCTTTCCGAAGTCACGCTCACTTTTGACAACACCGATCACACTCTTCCCATTGATTATTCCGAAGTGCAGGTCACACGACGTCTATACCGAAGCGGCGAATCCGAATATTATCTCAACAAAACTCAGTGCCGCTTGAAAGATATCCGCGATATGTTCCTGGACACCGGTATCGGCGAAGGTTACTCCATCCTGGCGCAGGGTGAGGTGGACTTTGTGATGAACGCAAAGGCCGAGGAACGCCGCGAACTCTTTGAAGAAGCTGCCGGCATTTCCAAGTACAAAGCCCGCCGTGAAGAGTGTCTCAGCAAACTCGAACGCGTGGAACTCGATCTCAGCCGTCTGAACGACATCATCGCGCTCATTAAAGAGCAGATGGATTCTCTCGAATCCGCAGCAAAGAAAGCCACTCTTTTCCAGAAACTTAAAGACGAGCTCAAGTCGCTGGAAATAACGGATTCCGTGCATCAGTGGACACGTTTCGAGGAACAGTACCAGACTTCGCAAAAGCGGATGGACGAACTTAAGACCGACCACCAGAAATGCGTGGTGGACCTGGACTGCGGGGAAACTGAGCTAACCCAGAACCGTATTGCGCTCGATGACTTTGACCGCAAAATCCATGAACTGCAGACTGCGTTGACAGAAACTGAAAAAGAACTTTTTGCCGCTGACCTCTCGGTAAAGTCCGCTATTGACCGTGAAAGAGAATATACCGAACGGCTCAAAAACGCGCAGGAACGGCTCCAGCATACCTCGGCGCAGATTGCCCAGCTCGAACAGAAAATCAGCCAGGGTCAGGACGGTTTTCCGTCACTGGAAGCGAAACTGAAGGAACTCGACGCCGCGTTTCAGGCGCAAAAAGAAGTGTGCCGCGCTATGGAACAGTCAAAATCCGAGCTGACTCGTGCGCGGGAAGATTTGAACAGCAGGATATTCGAAGTGGCCGGAGAACTGGCCCGCTTGCAGAACGAAAAGAACGCGCTCAGTTCCGCGTCCGTGCACAAACAGATGGAGCAGGCCTCGCTTCAAAAAGATGTCGCGCGTCTGGAAAAGGACAAGGCGCAGTTTGCGGTGCAGGCGCAGGAAATCGAGCAATCGCTCGCGTCCTGCCGTCAATCCGAGGAACTGTCGCTCAAAGAACTGGAATCTCTCCGCGCACAGCTTGCAGAACTGCGTGAAAAACGCCGCATCGCTCAGGAACAGCTTTCCGAAAACCGTATGTCCGCTCTGCGCATCGAGTCCCAGAAAGACGCGCTCAACAACAAAATGGAGAATGACCCGTACCACGATGGCACCCGCGCTGTCCTGCGAAACGGGTTCCCCGGTCTGAAGGGCGTGGCCGGCACTCTGTTCAAATATCCGGAACATATGTCCAGATGGGTGGAAACTGTACTCGGCCCGAAATCCGGTTATCTGGTGTTTGACAATCTTCACGAAGCGCAGAAAGCGCTGGAATGGCTGAAAGAAAATAATCTCGGACGCGCCACCTGTTTTGTGCTCGACAAGATTCCGTTCTCGTCCCTGCCGGACTTGAGCGCGATACCGAACGCGAACGCTGTTATCCGCCATGTGGAATGCGCGCCGGAACTGGAAACTCTGAAACGGTACATTTTCGGTTCGTCCTTTGTGAGCAGCAGCACGCTCTACGACATTGCCACTCTTGACGGCGGGTCCGATGAGCGATTGAACGCGGAGAGCCGCCAGACCGCAATTATTTTCCAGCTCAATGCCCAGTGGGACGAACAGCTCGCTCAGCTGAAAATCGCCGGTCAGTCTCTGGAAAATGAATTGTCCGCCGTCGAGCCGTCCGTTCAGCAGACCGAATCTGAGATCATTGAAAAAGAGCGCGCGCTGGAAAAAACACGCGTGCAAAACCAGCATTGGACCGAAGTGCTCAAGGGAAAAGTAGCTGAACTCGAACTTCTGGCCAAAGACCGGGAAATATCCGCGTCGGAACAGTCCCGCATCGAATCCGAATCCGCGGAAATCGTCAAGAAATCCGAAGCCATGGACGCAGCTGTCAGCAGTCTGTCCGCCCAGCAGTCCGGTTCTGAAATCGAACGCGAAGCTTTGAATGGTAGAATCGCGCAGGCGGACCAGGAACTCCATCAGGCGCAGATTGTCTCCACTCAGCACGAAGTGCGTCTCCAGTCTCTCACTGAACAGTGGGAAAAGACCCGTCAGGCATTCGAAGAAATCCGGGCTCAGCTTGAATTGAACAAACAGTCTGCAGACGAGACCCGCTCGGAAATCGAAAAGTGCGGACAGGAAATATCCTTGTCGCAGACTGCCCAGCAGGAACAGAGCGCAAGGTTCGCGCATCTTCAGGAAGAGAAAAACAAGGGCGCAGTTTCCGTCGAGGCCGTGCTGAACGAGAAAGCGGAGGCGGATACAAAGTTCCGCACGCTGGAGTCATCGCTCCAGTCTCTCCGACAGAAACAGCTTGAGATCAGCGAAGTGCTGCACCGGGCGGAAATCGAGTCGCGGACCGTTGAGAACGAGATGAAAAATATCGAGCGGAGGCTGGAAGAAGGATACGCGCTCCCGATTCAGGACGCGCGCACACAGGTGCTCGAACGCGATGTCCAGCCGGAAGAAATCGCAAAACTTAAACGGCGCGTGGAAAGTATGTCCCTTAACATCAATCTCGAAGCGCCGGACCAGCACCGCCAGCATGCGGAACGATACCAGTTCCTCACCACACAGGTGCAGGACCTGAACAAAGCACGCGAAGATTTGAAGAGCGCCATCCAGCAGATCAACGCGGCCACCAAGGAACAGTTCAGGGAAACTTTCAACAAGGTGCGTGAGAATTTCAAGAAGATCTATTCCAGTCTGTTCACCGGCGGTCAGGCGGACCTGATCTTTACCAATCAGAATGACATGATGGAAACCGGCATTGACATGGTGGCACAGCCGCCCGGCAAAAAGCTGCAGAATATCGCGCTGCTTTCCGGCGGAGAAAAGGCGCTCACCGCCATTTCACTTCTCTACGCGTTCTTTATGGTGAAACCGTCTCCTTTCTGCGTGCTCGACGAAGTGGACGCGCCGTGGGATCCGGCCAACGTAGGCAGGTTCCTCAACATGCTCAAAGAGTTCGCGCAGAAAACCCAGTTCCTCGTGGTGACACACAATCCGCGCACCATGGAAGTGGCGGACATTCTCTACGGAGTGACCATGGAAGAGCCGGGCGTTTCCAAGATTCTGTCCATGCGTCTGAACCGCGAACCTGAAAAGTCTTCAGCCACTCTCGTAAAAGCCTGAACAGCCCAAAGTTGACATCGCACAAATTCCTCGGATGCCGGGTGGATGCTGTGCGTCTCGCCGATGCCCTGAATATGGTTGAATCAAAAACAAGCCAGTCTGAATTCGTCCAGGTTATCACGGCCAACACGCTGATGATCCTCGATGCTGAATCGGACGCGGAACTGCAGAGAATATTCGAGTCCGCGGGATTGGTCTTACCGGAATCAGTCGGTGTATCCCTGTTGGCGCAGGTGAAAGGGCTGACTCTGCCTGAACGTATTCCCGGTATTGACTTTATGATTGAGCTCTGCGCTTTGGCCGCGCAAAAGGCATGGCCTGTCTACCTGCTTGGTTCCAAGCCCGGCGTCGCTGAACAGGCCGCGGACCGGCTTAAAATCAGGTTTCCCAAATTGACGGTCTCCGGTGTTCATCACGGATTTTTCAACCCTGCAGATGAACCCGGTATCCTGCAGGATATTTTGCAGAGCAAAGCGCGGATACTGTTTGTCGGGCTCGGTGTGCCTGCGCAGGAAAAATGGATTTTCCGCAATGCGCACAATCTGTCCGGTATCTGCGCCATGGGAATCGGCGGCAGTCTGGACGTTATTTCCGGCGCGCTCCGACGGGCTCCCAGATGGGTCAGCGCCGCCGGTCTTGAATGGGTTTATCGTTGGGTGCAGGAACCCTGGCGCTGGAAACGTATGATCCGTCTGCCCGTCCTCCTCTACAAAGGCCTGAAATAACACAGCCCGAGGGGAATCCCGAAGACGCATTGAAATCCGTCGGTAGATTTCATAAAATATACCCATGCGCTATGGAATTTTCTCCGATGTGCACTCCAATCTGGAAGCATTAGAATCTGTACTCAAATATTTCAGCAGCGAACGAATCAACGCATTCCTGTGTATTGGAGATCTCGTCGGATATGGCCCAAACCCGAACGAGTGTGTGCAGAGAATTTCATCTCTCAAACGCGTGCAGGTCACAGCCGGCAATCATGACCACGCCGCGGTAGGAATGAAAGAGACCACATGGTTCAACGAC
>CAYHWZ010000071.1:0-9125 GCA_964359975.1 uncultured Elusimicrobia bacterium
CCGTCCCTGCGGTTTAAGAGAGAAAAAATGATAGAAAGTGGCCACTCCGTAGACCTGGCTGAGAGCCACATTCAGTTTTCCGGCCACAAACCTCATGGCCTTGTCGTCAATATATCCAAACGTTTCCTGCACTGTGTGCAGACTCTGAATAAGGGCATGACGTTCATATCCATGCCGCCGCATCGTGACTTCCACCAGTTTCCAACGGTTGTCTTTGTCCGGCGTTTGCGCAGTGTTTGGAGCATTCAGTGTCATTTTCATTCCCTTTCAGCTGAGTATGTACCCATTCATAGGTGGTAGCAACGTTCTTGCCAGGATAGCCGGCGTAAAACGGCATTGATTTCAAGATAGCCCAATGCAATCGCTGACTTGCTGTCCTCCCTGAGTCATAAAATGTTGTCTTGCAGTCAACATAATTGTGACAGGATGGGGGAAAAGTGAAGTCTTCTCAGCCGTCCTAATCACAATACGCAGCAGAACACTTGACAAAAAACAGGATGTATTATATAATGACCATGTGGATGGTAAATAAATGGGAAGACCGCAGAATATAGAGACAAGGGAAAAGATACTGGCCGCGGCGTGCGGACTTTTTCATGCGCACGGGTACAAGGCCGTGAGTATGGACGATGTCGCAGAGGCCGTCGGCATTAAGAAGGCAAATCTGTTCCACTATTACCCGACCAAGGAACATCTTGGCGCAGCGGCTTTGGATTGCGTGACCGGACAGTTGGAGAAAAAGCTGAAGGGGCAGTTCGCGCAAAGTGGTTCTCCCGCGGAGACAGTCAAACAGATGTTTGCCGACGCGTCCAACAGAATGAAAAAGCAGGGATGCTGCCGGGGATGTATTATAGGCAACCTGGCGCAGGAGTTGAGCGACCATCATGAAAAGCTCCGGCGGAAGATCGCGGACTACTTGCAGTTCTGGGTAAATGAAATGGCCGGCATGCTGGACCGTCACCGCAGGACGGGCTATTTTAGGAAAGAGATGAAACCAAGACAGGCGGCGCAGGCGATTTTGGCCTTGCTGGAGGGCTCGCTGATTTTTGCAAAAGCCAACAAAAAAGTGGATGCATTGGATGACGCGGAATCAATGGCTCTGGGCTATTTGAAAAGTTTTCGTAAATAGATGAACGGGAGGATTATATGAGTCAGGAAATTATCGTGGTAACGGGCGCAACAGGAAATATTGGCAAGAAGACTGCGGAATCGCTTTTGTCGCGCGGCAAGAAAGTGCGGGCCGTGGGCAGGAATGAAAAGAACCTTGAACCGCTTGCCAAAATGGGTGCGGAAATTTTCGTCGGCGATGTGCAGGACCCCGCCTTGGTCAGGAAAGCTTTTGACGGCGCAGCAGCCGTGTTTGCTCTGATCCCGCCCAGCTATGCGTCGGAAAACGCGCGCGCGTACCAGAACAAAGTCGCTGAAAATTATGCGCAGGGTATCGAGAGTAATAAGGTAAAGCATGTGGTCAACCTGAGCAGTGTGGGCGCGCATCTTTCCAGCGGCAACGGTATGATCGCCGGTCTTTACGATGCTGAGCAAAGGTTCAACAAAATATCCGGCATCAATGTCGTCCACTTGCGGCCCGCATTCTTTATGGAGAATCATTTTTTCACGCTCCAGCTGGTGAAAGAAAAAGGAATCAACGGTTCAGGTTTGAAGGGCGACACAGCCATCCCTCAGATTGCAACCAAAGATATCGCGGACGCGGCAGCGGAGTTGCTGGACAAGCGCAGTTTCACCGGCATTACCGTCAAGGAATTGCTCGGCAGCCGCGACGTCAGCATGCTCGATGCCACGCGGATTCTGGGCAAAGCCATCGGGAAACCGGAGCTTCCTTATATACAGTTTTCCTACGATGATGTGCGGAATTCCCTGATGGGCATGGGCGCGTCCGCTGATACGGCGCGTTTGTTTGTGGAAATGTATCAGGGCTTTAACAATGGTGTTATTAAACCGTCAGAACCAAGGTCGCAAAAAAATACCACGCGTACAAGTATCGAAGAATTTGCAGCGGTGTACGCGCAGGTTTACGGTAAATAGCAGCACGAAGTGTATGTCGCACAACAGGAGGTGAGCGCTATGGGACCTAAATCACCCTGCGGTTGCTGATTACGTACGAACACAAGAGAAGGATGTCCTGAACCGGATTCTGTCCGGCGACGGACATCCTTCTTTTTTTGTCAGTATATGGATGCTTGAACGGAATAGATGGACGGCAGGCGCGACTGCAGCAGTTCCCATCGTGCGCCGCTGTTCCTGGAATAGTAGAGTTCACCGTTGGTGGTGCCGAGATACAGGCCGTGTTCATCGCATTCGTCAGCGCACGCGGCCTGCCGGAGCACGGTACTGTACACATTTTTCGACGGCAGTCCCTGCGAAACAGTTTTCCACGATTTTCCGCCGTTGTTTGTGCGCCACACAGCCAAGGATTCGCCGGGAAAAAAACGGCTCTCGGATTCGGTTTGAGGCACTACATATAACGTGTCCATCTCATGCGGATGCATCACTGCCGGAAACCCGAACCGCGACGGCGCGCCGCGCGAAATATCCTGCCACGTGTCGCCAGCATCGTCGCTGCGGTAAATGCCGCAATGGTTCTGCTGATACAGTTTGTCCGGGTCTTTGGCGCTCATGGCCATACGGTGCACACATTGACCCACTTCGGGAAATTTGACGGGCTGAAAATCCGTGCGCACGCCCTTGTTCTTCGGCGACCAGGTCTTGCCGTCGTCGTCGGAACGGAACCCTCCCGCAGCAGAAATCGCCACATGAATGCGGCGGATGTTGCTCGGGTCCGGCAAAATCGTGTGTGCGCACATGCCGCCTGCGCCCGGGTTCCATTTTTTTCGTGTGGGATGTTTGGTGAGCGATGTCACCTCGTGCCAGGATTTGCCGCTGTTGTCCGTGCGGAACAGTCCGCCGGGGTCCACTCCGCACCACAATGTGTCCGGCCGCGAATCCCGGTCCGGAACAATCGCCCATATCCGGTTGATTTTCAACTTGGGCTGTGAATCAAACTTGAGCGAACCGGACTTGTTCCAGGTGCGTCCGTTGTTGTCGCTGGACTGGATTTCACTGCCGAACCAGACGGAATTGACCGCGGCCCACACACGTCCGGTGCGCGTGTCCTGTGTCACATGATTGACTTCGCGTCCTGTGAACCATGGTCCTCGCAGAGTCCATTTCCTGCGCTGTAAATTACTCTGAAAAAGGAATGCTCCTTTGCGCGTGCCGACCCACAGATTTATTTGTTGAGTTTTATTCATGGAAAATATTATATCAAAATATATTTTACCCGGCCAGTTCCCTGTAAACATGGCTGGACAGGAGCCAACCTTTGCGCGTTGAGAGCAGATGACTGCCGTCTGCGGAAGCAGTGAGCAGGTCTTGCGAGATGAGTTCTTTCACTGCGGCGCCGTACAGAGTGCGGATGTTTTCGGTGAAAGCAATCCCGTCTTTCATGCGCAGTCCCAGCAGGAGCTGTTCGCGGAGCTGTTCCGCAGGTGCAAGAGTTTCCTGTTCCTCGACGGGCGGTTTGCCGGATTCCACAGTTTTAACATAGTCCCAAAACTTGTCCATATTTTTGTAACGTACGGTTCCGTCATATCCGGCTGCGGAAACTCCGATACCGAGGCAGGGTTCATTGCGCCAATATTTCAGATTGTGTCTGCACTTTCTGCCGGGCAGGGCAAAACTGCAGATTTCGTAGTGTTCGTATCCGCGGCTCGCGAGCTGTTCGGCAGACCATTCGTACAAGTCGGCCTGCAGTTCCTGGTCCGCGGTCACGCCGTCAAAATAAAATGCGGACTTCTTTTCAATGTCCAGCGGGTAAAGTGAAAGATGTTCGGGCGAGAGGTCAAGAACGCGGCGCAGAGTTTCCTGCCACTTTGCATGCGTCTGGCCGGGCAGTCCCATGATGAGGTCCACGCTGAGGTTATCGAAACCATTCTCTCTGCACAGCCGCCATGCTTTTGAAAAATCAGCGAAAGTGTGCGTGCGACCGATGCGTTTCAATATGTCGTCGTCGGAGGACTGCAGTCCGATGCTGAGCCGGTTCACTCCTTCCACCCGGAATCTGCCGAGCAGGTCAATCCCGATATTTTCCGGGTTGCATTCAATGGTGATTTCTGTTCCGGGCGCGAAACTGAATTGTGTCTTAGCCGCGGAAAATATCTGCGCCCAATTCTCCGCAGTCAGCAGCGACGGAGTGCCTCCGCCGAAATAGAGCGTGTCAATTTTCAATCCGTTGTGGAATGACATTTCTTTCTGCAATGCCTGAATGTAGCGCACGGTTTCTTTGCGCAGTCCGGGGAACACGGCAAACGCGCAGTAGCGGCACTTCACTTTGCAGAACGGTATGTGAACGTACATCCCGCACGCGCGTGGGTCACTGATAGATTTCATAAAAACGGGTTTACTGCTTTTGGAGACTGTTCAGTTCCTCAGTGATTTGGCGCACTTTGGCAAAATCCGCGTAAATTGCAGGGTCGGACAACTGCCGGGAAAGTTCTTCAACCCGGAGTTTTACTTTATCCTGGTCCATCTGCGACTTTTCACTCTGGCGGTTTTCCAGACGGGCTTTATCGCGTTCCATCGCGCGCTGACGGCGGAGCTCTTTGGGGCTGAGCGCTTTCTGTTTTGGCGGCGCGGGTTTTTCTACGGGTTTCATGTCGGCTGTTGCGGGCATACTCTCTGCAGTGTTCTGGCTCTGTCTGTGTTTAAAATATTCGTAGTTGCCCGGATATAGACTGACTTTACCGTTGTCCACGTGCACCACATGCGTGGCAAGCGCATCGATGAAATACAGGTCATGGCTGATGAAACAGAGCGTGCCTTCAAAATCTTTCAGCGCCTCAATGAGCGCCTCGACGCTGGCAAGGTCAAGGTGCGTGGTCGGCTCGTCCATGAGCAGGACGTTGGGAGGATTGAGCAAAAGTTTGGCGAGCGCCAGGCGGCTTTTTTCTCCGCCGCTCAGCACTCCCACTTTTTTGAACACGGACTGTCCGGGAAATAGAAAACTGCCGAGCACAGTGCGCACCAACTGTTCCGACAAATGCCGGTGCCCGCCGTCGGCTTCCTGAAAAACAGTTTTTTCCGGGTCGAGCGAATCCGCGCGGTGCTGTGAAAAGTATCCGACTTTCACGTTCAGTCCGAGTTCGCGTTCGCCTTTGTCAATGGGAATGACTCCGGCAAGGATTTTGAGCAGTGTGGATTTGCCTGCGCCGTTGTGCCCGACGAAAGCCATCTTCCACCCGCGGTCCAGTTCAAAATCGAGTCCTTTGTAAACTTCCGTCTGTCCGTAGGACTTGTAAACGTTCTTCAGCAGCAGTGCGCGCACGCCGGTGCGTTCGGGCTGGGGAAACCGTATTTTGATTTTTTTGGATTCTTCCGGCAGTTCGATACGTTCCATTTTCTCCAGACGCTTTATGACACTCTGTGCGCGGGCCGCGGTGGATGCGCGTGCGCGGTTGCGTGAGATAAAGTCCTGCATATCGGCGATTTCTTTCTGCTGTGCGGTGTAGGCGGTTTCGAGCCGGTCCTTTTGCGCGGCGCGTTCGGACAGGAAATATTCGTAGTTGCCGTAATAGGGTTTGAGCGAATGGTCCTCCACGCTGACAATGGCGTTGCAGACAGTGTTGATGAAATGTCTGTCATGCGAGATAAGAAAAATCGCGCCGCGGTAATTCTTCAGATATTCCTGGAACCAGAGCAGTGAGTCCAGGTCAAGGTGGTTGGTGGGTTCGTCGAGCATGAGGAGGTCGGGTTCCTGCAGGAGAAGCCGCGCCATGACCACGCGCATGGACCACCCGCCGCTGAGTGTGTTTACTTTACGCTCAAAGTCCGTGGTCTTGAATCCCAGACCCATCAAAATGGATTTGGCCTGCGCCTCCACTCTCCCGTCGGAAGCATCGTGGTGGAGGAGCGTTTCGGCCAGCACAGTGGTTTCTGTAATGGGCGCGTTTTCCTGCGGGAGATATCCGGTCACAACGCCGGTCTTGAACTGGATTTCGCCCAGGTCCGGTTCCTGTTCGCCGAGCAGCATTTTCATCAGCGTGGACTTACCGGCGCCGTTCGGTCCGACAAGGGCGTAGCGGTCCCGCGCATTTATCTGCAGGGATGCGTCCTCAAAGAGGTTCTGCGTGCCGAACGATTTGTAAATGTTCCGGACGGTGATCATATCATTTTATCCTGCGTGCCTTTTGTCCACAGTCAGTCATTTTAGCAAAACCCGGCATTCTTGGGAAGTTTCAGCGGGCAAAATAATCCGGGGCAGGAACAGCATTTTTGAGAGTGCTGTCCTGCCCCGGATCTTGTTTCTCAGGTCTGCTTAAAAGAACTTATAGGCGATACTGCCCCAGTAAGTCCGGCCGGGCTGGGGATGATACAGGTCAGGCACAAACGGGGGGAAACCCGCTGTGGCGTTCTGCGCGTAACGTCTTTCCAGCACATTGTCCGCTCCTGCTCTCAATTCAAAACTCTTTATCTTTTTTGAAACATAAAGGTTCCAGACCACATATTCCGGAAGTTTGAGACCTTTGCGGTCGTTGCCAGTGTACTGTTCCGTCACGTACTGCAGAACAGAACCCAGCTTTGCGTCGAGCTGTGCGAGCGTGCCTTCGATGGTGTAGTTGGTGCGGTGGTTCGGCGAGAAACGCAGTTCCACATAATCAGACGCCAATCTGCCTGCAGCCAATCCTGTTCCTCTGCCGCGGCTGTCAAGGTAACTGTAGTTCAGGTTCTGATACAGCCAGTCGCGGAACATGTGGGAGATTTCCACTTCCACTCCCTGATTGTATGAATCCTGGATATTTCTCGTACTGCCGCCGAACCCGCTGCCCTGGAATGCCAGCCGGTCGGTGATATTCGCACGGTAGAGTGTGGTCTTGATTTCCAGCTTTTCAAGCGGCTGGATTTCAAAGCCGACATCATAGTGCCACGACTTTTCCGGAAACGGGCCGGGAAGCGTCCGTTGCGTAATGTTGCCGGTCACCGGATCATAGTCCGCCATATCCGCGAAAGTAGGCGCCTGGAATCCGCTGCCCACGTTGCCGGAAAGTTTGAGCCATGTCAGCGCGCGGTAAATCACGGACAAGCGCGGATTGGTGGTGTCGCCCCACTCCGTGTTGTTGTCGTAGCGTACGCCGGGAATAACTGTGAGATTGTTCCAGGTGAAATTTTCCTGGAAGAAAATGCCCCAACCGTTCGTCTGTCCTGTGAGGGCAAACGGGCTTCTCAGCATGGTCCGTTCATATTCCGCGCCCATGGTGAACCCGTACGGTAAATCAAACTGCGCATACGCAGTGCGTGTGTTGAACACGTGCGTGGAGATGGAAGTTCCGGAGAAAAAATTCCTGCGGTTCTCTGAACCGGACAGCCGCGCGGTCAAAACAACGGGTCCGTGCGTGCCGATTTCCGCCACTGTTACCACATGCTGCGCCTGTACCGAATCCAGTTTGTCGTTCTGTTTCGCAGTGTTGTTGGATGCGGTTTTTTCCAGTTCGCCGTCGAACTGTTCCGGAGCGAACGGTGTGCCGCCGGGACTTCCCTTTTCCGACCGGTTGACGATGAAATCAACGGAAGTTTTGCCGGGTCTGCCGAAATCATAGCCCGCGTTTCCGCTGTATGCCTGGTTTTCAAAACGTGAGTTCTGCATGTATCCGTCGGAACGCATGCGGCTCGCCGCAGCGTAAGCTTCGAAGCGTTCGTGCTTGTGTCCGCCTTCCGCCCGCACAATGTCCGTGCCGAACGATTTGGCTGTCACGGAGACGGATGCCGTTGGCAGTGCTCCTCCTGCTCTTTTAGTAATGATATGAATAACGCCGCCTTCCGCGTTGGGTCCGTACAGTACGGACGCTCCGCCGCGCAGGACTTCGATGCGGTCAATCTGTTCCGCGGGAATAATGGAAAGGTCTACGTTGCCTGTGACGTCCGGGGGCACGCGCCTGTTGTCGATATACACCGCAATCTGTTTGTTTAGAAAGCCGCGGATTTTGGGCAGTCGGGACGACCCTGCACCTGCATTTTTCGGCACGTCCACACTGGCGAGATATTCTACAGCGTCGCCTGCGTTCTGGATGGACAGTTTCTGGATTGCTTCTGATTTGATGATGGACACGTTCGACGGCAGCTTTTCCGTTTCCAGCGGTGTGCGCGTCAGCGTAATGAACATGTCCTTGGGCTCACTTTCCGCGCCCCTAAGCGACACTGCGCCGAGGATAGTGACCCCCAGCATGAATATTGAGACTCTTCTCAGGTAATGCATTTTGTTGTTTCTCCTTTTGTTTTTTTGGCTTCAGCCGAACAGCACGGCCGGCAGTCCGGAATCCGGACTTTGTATTACTCTTGCGTTGATACCGTACACCTGCTTGATGTTTTCTTCTGTGACCACCTCCCCGGGCGTGCCGACTTTTTCTATTCTGCCGTCGTGCACCAGTGCCAGCCGTTTGCAGAACCGGCTGGAAATATTGATGTCGTGCGAAATCACCGCAATGGAAAGTTCCCCGCCCGCGTTCCAGTCTTTAAGAATATTGAAAATCTGCAGTTGGTGCCGGATGTCCAGATGCACGGTGGGTTCGTCAAGCAGCAGGATTTTCGGTTGTTGAGCCATGGCTTGCGCGAGGTAGACCATCTGCCGTTCGCCGCTGGACAGAGCATGAATGCTGCGGTCAGCCAATTGCAGTATTCCCGCGGCCTGCATGGAATCGTTCACAATCCGGAAATCCATGGCCGCGCCTTCGGACCAGAAACTCAAATGCGGTGCGCGTCCCATGGCCACGATTTCCCGCACGGTAAAGTCAAAGTTCAGGTGAATCTCCGCCGGCAGAATCGCAATTTCGCGCGAAAGTTCTTTCATGCGGAACCGGTCGAGCGGATTCCCGTTCAGAAATACCTGGCCCTGCGCAGGTTTGAGAATGCCGCACATCAGTTTCAGCAGTGTGGACTTGCCTGCGCCGTTTGGACCGATAATACCCAGGAAATCATGCGGCATGAGCGCAAGCGTGGCAGACCGTATCACTTCTTTTGTCCCGTAGGAAAAAGAGGCGCGGTCTAAAAGTATTTTGATTTCTGTCTGGTTTTCAGCAGCCATAGAAAAAATGGAGCGCCGACGATACACATGATGA
>CAYHWZ010000072.1:0-6393 GCA_964359975.1 uncultured Elusimicrobia bacterium
CCAGTTCGAGAGCGTGAGAAGAGACCTCCATAATCGCCAGATCTGTTTTGCGGTCACGGCAGAGCGCGAGCAAACGCTGGAGTTCCAGCACATTCGGCGTGGTGTTGGGCGCAGGAATTACATCGGAACCTGAACCGGACGCGCCGGGAATACGGTAATTTATCGTGCCCAGCACCGCCGGACGCCATCCCATATCGCGCGCCAGCGATTCCATAAGATAAGTGAACGTGGTCTTGCCGTTCGTGCCCGTAACACCGACGAGAATCAGGTCTTTGGAAGGATGTCCGTAGAAAACGTCCGCCATGCCGGACTGAGCCGCGTGCATGGACGAAACCTCAATGCGGGCGCACGGCATCTCCGGCAGACGCACACTGCTTTCAGCCACCACAGCGCACGCGCCCTTATTCACTGCTTCCAGCGCAAAATCAATACCTGAAGATTTCGTTCCCTTTCGCGCAAAAAATACAAAACCCTTTTCAACCTTCCGAGAATCTTCCGTCAGACCCGCTACATCCTGCCCCATGTCTCCTCCGCATGATACCGGACGGACAGCGTCAACCAGGGCGGACAGTTTCATCAGGGATATGTGGGCTTATTCAGAACAAGATGCGTGACACCAGCATTTTTTGCCGAAACAGAAACCGCTTTTTTGACAGGCACTCGAACATCTTTTTTAGCTAAAACCTGAGGACGATTCGGCTCCGGAGGCAATCCCATGACCTGCACAGCACGAGACATGATTCTGGCAAAAATCGGCGCAGCCGTTGAGCCGCCCCAATAATCTTTTCTCGGTTTGTCGAGCACCACCAGACAGACCAACTCAGGATTGTTTGCCGGAAGAAACCCGCAGAACGAAGACACATAATCTGTGTTCGAATACTTGCGCGTTTTGGGGTCCATTTTCTGCGCAGTGCCTGTTTTTCCCGCCACTGTATAGCCCGGCACTCTTGCCTGAATACCAGTCCCGGATTCGACCACTTTTGTAAGAATACCGAGCAAAGTCTGCGCTGTTTCTGCGGAAACAACCTGCCGCACTTTTTGCGGAGCAAATTGCGTGACCATAGATTTTCCATTAGTAGTTGCGCGGACTTCTTTGACAAGGACAGGTTCCATCAGCGCGCCGCGGTTTGCGATAGCGGAATAGGACCCGATTACCTGGAGCGCGCTCACCCCGATCTCCTGGCCAAAGGAAACAATTGCCGTGGAACCCGGAGTCCACTGCGCAGGCGCCCGCAATTTACCATCGATTTCACCGCCCAGCGGCACACCTGTCCGTACTCCGAACCCGAACGCGCGCGCGTACTAATAAAGTTTGTCCTTGCCCAGTTTCAGCCCGATTTTGGCCGTACCGATATTGGACGATTTTTCCATCACACCGCTGAGCGAAAGAGAGCCGGCCCCTTCGTGGTCATTGATGGTCATCTGTGCAAATTTCCATTTTCCGTCTTCGCAATAGAACTGGTCCGAAAGCGAAACTTTCTTCTCTTCCAACGCTGCGGCAAACGCCACGATCTTGAACGTAGAACCCGGCTCAAACATCCTGCATACCGCGGCATTCTGAATGAGTTTATTTCCCGCGCCTTTCGGAAACTGGCCCATGGAAATTGCGTTCGGGTCAAAGGAAGGGTAGCAGGCCATGGCAAGAATTTCACCGGTTTTTGGATTTTGGATAATGGCAATCCCGCTTTCCGCCTGATATTCTTCGGCCCCGCGCGTCAGTTCTTTTTCCGCCGTATACTGCAGAGTCCTGTCAATGGAAAGCACAATGGACCCGGGCACAAGATTTTCCGACTCAGAAGTTGCGTTTGACGCGCCAGACATGAGCATGGACACAGGCATTGAAATCCGCCGTCCCCTTGCATCGCGCACCTGATCCGTGATGATGGATTTACCTTCCAACAGCCCGTCGAAACTTCTCTCGATACCGGACAGCCCCCGATTATCCAGCCCGACCGCGCCAAGAACGTGACATGCAAGGTCTGAGTTGGGATAGACCCTCTTCTGCTCCTGCATTACACCGACACCTTTCAGTTTACCATCAACAATCGCCTTTGCGCGGGACGGATCCATTTTTCTGGACAACCAGACAAAATCCCTTTTCTCGTCCAGTCTGTGACGGACTTCCTCCGGCGTCATTTCCAGATTTTCAGCCAGCATCGCAATTTGCTGTTTGGTGAGCGCCGCTTCTTTAGGACGCACAAAAACCGACTGACTCGCCACTGAAGTAGCCAGCACACTGCCGTTCCTGTCCAGCACATCTCCGCGGAAAGATTCTTCCTTGACGGCATTGTGGTACTGACGCTGCGCCATGGCTGAATAAGTCAGCCCCTGAAAAAGCTGAATATACGCCAAACGCACAGCCAACAGTGAGGTCAGGACAAATACAACACCGCTGACCAGACGCAAACGCCTGGAATTCATCTAATCTCCTTTCCCAATTGAACGGTCAGACTCTAGTTGTTTAAAACAATGATGTTATCTTCTTTAGAATCAACCAATCCGAGTTTTTTTCTGGCAAAATCTTCGACGGAACCGAGCGAAAGATGGCGGTCCCTGGCAAGTTCCAGTTCACTTTTTTTCCGTTTTTCCTCACGGATGTCCTGTTCAACTTTGCGGATTTCGTAGGCATAGCGCGTGACGCGGACACTCTGGTTGACACAAAGCAACAGGAAGACAGTCACGGCAAAAATGCCGAGCCATGCCCGTTTAAGCTTGTGTTTTGATGCAGGTTTCATTTAGTTGCTTGAAAAAGACGAGGCGGGTGCCCCGCCGAGTTTGGGCACCCGCCTACTATAAATGGTTATATTTTCTCAGCCGCTCTCAAACGCGCGCTTCTGCTGCGCGGATTAACAATCATCTCGCTCTGGTCCGGTTTCACTGCTTTCCGTGTCAAAATGGTGAACTCCGGTTTTCTCCCGCAGACACATTTAGGGAAATCCGCAGGACAAACGCACCCTTTTGACCATGACTTGAACGCAGTTTTTACCCTGCGGTCCTCCAGCGAATGATATGAAATAAAGACTACCGTGCCTGACGGTGAAAGCAGCGCTGGCGCATTGCTGAGCGCCTTGTCCAGCTGGTCCAGTTCGTGATTCACAGCGATACGCAGCGCCTGAAAAGTGCGCGTAGCCGGATGGATTTTTTCCGGCGCCGACCTGCGGACATTGGCCACAGTTTCAGAAATAATTTCCGCGCACTCACGTGAATCCAGGAGTTTGCCGCGGGATTGAGCTTTTTTCAGCGCAGAGGCGATGGGCCTGGCAAAACGTTCCTCCCCGTACTCTTCAATAATGCCGGACAACTCATTCACATCCAGATCGCGGATCAGTTCCGCTGCAGATTTTCCGACTGAGGCGTCCATTCTCATATCCAGCGGACCGCCCCTGGAAAAGGAGAACCCGCGCTCAGCGGAATCAACCTGCATGGACGACATGCCGAGGTCAAAAAGCATACCGTCGCATTTGTCTGTCCCATTTGAGCGCAGTATATTTGTCATATTTTCAAAACAGTCTTTCACAAAAGTGACCCTGTCGCCGAACCGTTCCAAATTTTGTTTTGCAATCCGTATCGCCGATTCATCGCGGTCCACCGCTATACATCGCGCTTTCGGGTCCAGATTCAGCAGGGCTTCCGTATGCCCCCCGGCCCCGGCTGTGGCGTCCAGATAGAGACCGCCTTCCCGGCGATGCCAATACTCCACGGCGCTTTTGAGCAAGACCGGCTGATGAAAAATGTGTATCCACCTCAGATATCCAGTTCCGCCGCATGACGGCTGAACGCGCTTGTATGCTGGTTCTCATACATTGACCAGACTGCCTTGGCCCAAATTTCGATTTTCTGACCCATTCCTATAATAGCAACATCCTTTTTTAGTTTTGCGTAATCCACGAGTTGCTGCGGCATCAAAATTCTGCCTTCATCGTCGAACGACACTTCGCACGCGCTGGCAAAAAGCATCCGCTTAAACGCTCTCTGCGCCGACTTGTTCTTCAGCGGCTGGGACTCCAGCTTCACCTGGAGTTTTTCCCACCCTTCGCATGAGTACAGATACAGACACCCTTCCAGACCCCGGCAGAGCACCATATTTGGCCCGTCTGTAAAAGACTGTCTGAGCCGAGCTGGCACCGCGAGCCGGTTTTTGGAATCGATTGAGTAGAAGTAAGTTCCAATCGATTTGGGATTCTCTTTCACAATTCCCCACAATTCCCCACAGTTAATAGATTCTAACAGGTGCGGCGGATTTTGTCAAGGGGTGCTTTAAAATATATTTTGCGCAGGACAAAAATAAATCCGTTCCGTCGGAAAAATGACGGAACGGATCTATGGAACCTGCGCCGATAAGCCGAATTCTGTTGTTCCGTGTTACCGGAACCGGAGACCATTCATCTGGGCGGTTTACCCGAAGAGATTCGACCGAACCAGTCTATTCTGCCGCAAGCGGCAGACTCTCTTCTTGCTTAACCTTGCTGCAGACAGGGTTTATCCGCGCCGCGCATTACTGCGCTGCGTCGTGAGCTCTTACCTTCTGCCTCATCGGCAGATCCACCGAAGAGGTGGACGCGTTTTCACCCTTACCCCGAACAGATGGGGCGGTATGGTTTTCTGTGACACTGTCCCCCGGCTCATCACCGGGGCCGCATTTCGCGGCTGTCTTGTTCTGTGCAGTTCGGACTTTCCTCCCCCTCCGGTTAAGGAGAGAGCGATCCCCTGGCGCAGGTATCGTTAATCTGCAGGACCGAATTTGTTGATGGCAATATTGGCGAGCTTGTCCGCGCGTTTATTTCCCGGATGCGACGACCGCGGTATATGGCTCACAGTCACGCGTTTGAATGCCGGTTCCAGTTTGCGCACCTCAGCGAGGAGACTGCGCATTTTTTCGTGTTTGACACGGTATGTGCCGTCAAATTGTCTGGCTACAAGCTGGGAATCAGTGAAGATGCTGACTTCTTCCGCGCCGAGTTTGCGGGCTTCCTTAAGAGCGCGGACCAGTGCGCTGTACTCTGCGACGGAATTGGTGGCGGTGCCGAGGTACTCGTTCACTTCAAGGCAGGTGTTTCCTTCAGTATCCTGGATGCAGACTCCGTAACTGGCCGGACCGGGGTTTCCCCTGCTGGCTCCGTCTATATAGATGACCAGCGAACTCATCCCGCGTTGACGGGAGCGGTAGCGGCCTTTTCAGCCACGCACAAAATTCTTGAACACGACTCGCAGCGCACAAGCGACTTCTGTTTCTTGACTTCGTTAAGTATGCCGGGCGTAAGAGTGGTGTTGCACCCGCCGCACGAATCGCCGTGAACATGGACGATGGCCACGCCGCCTTTTTTCTTGCGGATATATTCGTACACGCTGAGAGCTTCTGCTTCCAGTGAAGGCAGGAACGCCTCACGCTTTTGAGTTTCCGCCGCGAGCTGAGATTTCAGTGATTCGGCGCGCGCTTCAATCTGCGCGATTTCCGCAAGGTACGCCTGCTCCTGCTGTTTGGCTGTAGCGTCAAAACTTTTGGCTGAAGCATGTGCCGCGTCTATCTGCTCGAACAAAGTCAATATTTCTGTCTCAATGACACTCTTTTGTTCCTTGACCGTATCAATTTCCCTCAGCATGGCTTTATAGGATTCGTTGGACTTGAGTGAATTGAGTTCGCCTTCATGTTTCCGGATACGTTCTTCGCAGCTGCCGAGTTCCAGTTCCTTATTTTTCTTGCTGAGCTGGAATGTGGTAAGGGCGCCTTTTTTCTCTTCCAAGTCTTTTTTGACTGCAATAATGAGGTCCTTTTTGTCCTGCACCTGGACGGGACATGCGTTCAATTCAAAAGTCAGTTGATCGATGACCTTGTCGATTTCCTGCAGTTCCAGTATTTGGTTGAGTTCTTTTATCATAATTTTTCCGAAAATATTTGGGCCGTGCAGGTCTCGAACCTGCGACCTCTCCGGTGTGAGCCGAGCGCTCTACCGCTGAGCTAACGGCCCCTTTTCCGCGCTTACTTTACGCGCAGACTGCTGATATAGTTTACGAGCGAGTCGACCTGCGCCTTGTCCAGCGGTCCGCCGACGGATTCGTGAAAGCCGGGCATGGACGTCTCATGTATTCCTTCTGAAATCATTCTGCGCAGTTTGGTCTTGGGAATGTTGGACAATGAATTTCTGCCGGGCGCAATAAATTTCTTACTTTCTTCCTGCGGGAAATCGTGGCACAAGTAACAGGCCGCGTCGTACAATTCTTTTCCCATCTTTCCCTTTGCCGGTGTTGAATGGCAGTCGGCGCAGGCCCCTTTGAAAAGCGTTTCGCCGGTGTTTTTCATCGGGTGGTCGGAAGCGATCACAACTCCCTGCATGGTAACTGTCTGCGGCGAAGACGGGTCATTGCTCTCAATCTTCGCCTCTTTCAGCACAAAAC
>CAYHWZ010000072.1:6403-9044 GCA_964359975.1 uncultured Elusimicrobia bacterium
CGCTGCTGTTGTAGGTGACGTCCACAGTTCCGGTTTCGCCGGGATGGTACGGTCCGGTCGATGCCAACGCAGCCGTGCAGCCGCATGTTGTGCGCACGTTGCCGATAATCAGATCGGCGTTGCCGGCGTTCCTAAATTTGAAGTTGTGTTTGGGCTGAGCGCCCTGCTTCACAGTGCCGAAATCGTGCAGAATCTTTTCAAAGACCAGATGCGGGGCTGTGTCCGCAACACTTGCTGCTGATTCAGTCACTGCCGGCTGCTGAGGTGAATTTTTGTCCTCTGCTATCAGCGCTCCGGAAACTGCCATCGCTATTGCAAGCGCAGTGATTTTCCGCATCTATATACTATACTTTTTCAATGCGTGTTTTGTCAATGAAGCGGCGCTGGCCCAGAAAGTCGGAAGGGTTGGATTACTGTTTTCACCCCCACCTAACCTCCACCCAGTTAACGCACCCCGACTTTGAATTCCCAGCCGCAGCAGTATTGGGAGATTTTCAGCAGCAAAACGTTTTGGCCGGCTTTGAATTTTACTTTCACCAGGTCAGGGTCGTGGTCTACAGCGCGGCCTACGTTCAGGGAATGGATTTTTTCCCCGTTCAGCCAGGCCTCCACTCCGTCGTCGGTGTTGATTACCAGAGTGGCTTCCTGGTACTGTTTCACGTCAATGCGCGAGGCGGCGTAGGCGATTTTATTTTCCGTGTTATAGAGTTTCAGCAGGTCAATCAGGTTGTTGGGAGCAGACTCCACCGGCTGCCAGCGGATCTCTTTGTCATCGCCGTTCTTGAAAACTGCGGACGGGTCGAACGGGGTCGATTCGGGCGCGTGTGATTGCTGGGAAATCAACTTTTTGGTGTCGAAATCGAACGGGCCGGCGACGTGCCATGAACGGATGTAGCTGTCCAGGTGCTCGATTTCACGTTCGATGGCAACTGCAGCGCCGTTGATGGTAAACTCCGCGCGGACTGTGCGGGACGCGCTCATGCCGATCACTGACGGGACTGACAATGGTTCCTGCGGAGGCATTATGAGTGATGGCACGGTGGCTTCGCGGACAGTTATTTCCGATGATGAAACAACTTTGCGTTCAGTTCCCTGCCGGTCTTCGAAGGTAATCTTGAATTTGTCCGCGTCGGCAATGCCGGGCGGCGCGTAAAGATAAAACTTTTCCTCGCCTTTGTACAGGTAAACACCTTCATTCTTTTTGACCAGTCCTACGCCGCTGAGGGACAGCAGGGCCTCGGTGATGGCCGGAACTGTAGAACGGGCAGCGGTTTCCGGGATTTTGTTCCATTTCACCGGCGATGCAGTAAGTCCGAGGGCACGTTTTTCAATGGACTGACGGCGGAAGACGTCTGGATCCAGGGCAGCAGACTGGGCTTCGAGTGTGAATCCGCTGCGGATGGAACGGGCAGGGATGTTCACCAGAGCCATGTTGCGGACAGTGTCGAATTCCAGTTTGACCGGCTGTCCGTTCAGCGCAACGCTGTCGAGAATGGCTGCGCAGGGAAACTCCACCGTGTACGACCGTTCGTTCAGCTGTCCAACAAATGTGCCGGTGGCAGGATGGACTGTGACTGTGACTTTGGAACCTTTGCGGAGGTACATCATCTCTGTTGTTGAGAATCGTCCCTTTTTGTAATCCTGTGTGACGCCGTCATCTTCGTAGAGAGTGTACTGTCCGGGCTGGTTGTCGGGACCGGGATAGACACGGATTATCAGATTTCTAAGCGGGGCAGTGGCCATGCGCGGCTGGTACGGCTGCATCGGGATGGGCACGCCGCCGCGGGCGAAAAGCGGGAACTCATCGATGGAGGATGTAACGAGTATTTCTTTGGGACCGGAATGTTCCTCACCGGTGAACCAGTTGTACCATTTGCCTGTCGGGAACCACACATACTGCCGGGAAAGTTTGTTCATTCCTGCGCCTGGCGAGACGATGGGAGCAACGAGCAGATTGTCGCCGAAATAATACTGCTGAGGGTTGCGGTAAGCTGCCTCTTCGTCGGGATGTTCCAGATACATGGCTCGGGTGAGGGGGATGGATTCGCGGTGCGATTGACGGACACTGGAGTAGATATAGGGGAAAAGCTTAGAACGGAGATGGAAAGAGACCCGCAGGGAATTTTCTATATCTTTTTCGTATGTCCAGGGTCTGCGGTCAAGCTGGGCGTTTCGCGTGGAATGTGAGCGCAGGGCTGCGGACATGGCGCCGAATTGAGCCCAGCGCGCGTACGCTTCCTCTATGCGCGGTCCTGCGTGTCCGCCGATATCGTGCGACCAGAAAAAACAGCCGACGTTACCGGAGGTGAAGGTGAACGGGATTTCGAATTCCAGCGAAGGCCATCCGGTATGCGCGTCGCCGGAGAAATGAATGGGATGTCTGTGGTCTCCCCACCCGCCCCACCGGCTGAACGATTGGCCGCGCTGGTTATTTTGGCTGGTGTGACGGTAATAGTAACGATTCAGCCAGAATAGATTTGAAAGATTCGCTATACTTTTGGTGAACGGGTACTGCTGCCAGTCGAGCCACCAGAAGTCCACTCCTTCTTTTTCGCGCGAGAGATGCGTGTATTTGAAAAGTGTGTCCATGTATTTGCGGTTTCCTGCGTCAAAAGTAATCGGACTGTCTTTGGCAGGGTCT
>CAYHWZ010000073.1:0-8981 GCA_964359975.1 uncultured Elusimicrobia bacterium
CGAGATTTTCCAGCACGCGTGCGGCCACGCCTTCTTCCTCGCGGATAAGACCGAGGAGGAGATGTTCGGTGCCGACATAATTGTGCGCCATGCTTTGGGCTTCTTCGACTGCGAGTTCAAGCACTTTTTTGGCGCGGTGTGTGAAAGGGATTTCGCCGAGGAGCATGACATTGTCGCCGGTACCCACGATTTTTTCGATTTCTGAACGGACGCGGCGCAGGTCCACTCCGAGATTGGCAAGCACTTGCGCGGCCACGCCTTCTCCGAGCGCAATGAGACCCAGGAGGATATGCTCGGTGCCCACATAATCGTGGTTCAGCCGTTTGGCTTCCTCTTGAGCGATCAAAATCACGCGCTGGGCGCGTTCCGTGAATCGGTTAGACATTTTTGAGTTTCCTAAAAATCAAGTATAGCAGAAAAACTCCAGGGTGTAAAGGCCGTCGCAGGATACAGGAAAGCCTCACCCCGGCCTCTCCTTTTTAAGGAGAGGAGCATGTAAGGTTTCATTTTTTCAGCGGACGGCGGGGAAAAGTT
Organism: uncultured Elusimicrobia bacterium; assembly: GCA_964359975.1. Classification (GTDB taxonomy): domain Bacteria; phylum Elusimicrobiota; class Elusimicrobia; order 2-02-FULL-39-32; family 2-02-FULL-39-32; genus CAYHWZ01. The sequence goes on from CAYHWZ010000073.1 coordinate 535, forward strand.
CGGGGTGGTCTTGTTTGTATTCCTTAACACGGTCTGCAATTTTGTTGGGGTGGGCCATGATGAAACGGCAATATTTGTCGCCCCGTGCGCGGCAGAGGATTTCTTCGGCCACAAGAGTCACGCCGAAACTGACTTCGCACCATCCGGATGAGTAACCGGAATTCATGAAACAGACGCAGTATTCCAGGGACTTTTTTGTGTTGGACGCGCTGATGTTTTCTATCCATGAATCTGCTTCAAAAGATTGCGGGTGGTCGTAGAGGAGATAAAAGTTGCTGTCTTCGCTGGGTTTGCTTTCCTCTGAAATGTCCACAAAGGCCCAGCCAGTGTAAGCAAAGTGGATGGGTCCGGAGGAAAGTTTGGCAATGGGGTCGGTGACGTTCATGGCTTTGTGGAAAGATTCCGCGTCGGCTTTTCCGATGGCGTGAGCCATATCGTAGAGAATTTTCCCCGCGGCAAGACTGGCCTGGTTGTCTTTCATGCCTGGATACAGAGTGCGGATATGTTTAAGGAACTGTACGGACATGGAGGAAGCTTTGACCAGGATGTAGCGTTCGCCGCTGATGGAGATGATTCCCTTGGTCGGATATTCGTAGCGGCGGTTGAAATATTTAGAAACATATTCCTGCGCCTTTTCGAAGAAGGGTTCCATTGCTCTTGGTACTTTGACGGTTGAAATGGTCATTTTACATCCTCCTGGAACACAGTCCTGCTTAGTAAATGGGCGTGCCGTCTTTCCGGGTCAGGGTTTTGAACTGACTGATGAGCGCGCGGGTGACCGGGCCGGGTTTACCGTCGCTGATGACGCGTCCGTCCACTTTGGTGACGGGGATGACTTCGGCCGCGGTACCGGTGAGGAACGCTTCGTCAGCGGTATAGATATTATAGGGAGTGAAAATTTCCTCGGCGACTTTTATTTTCAATTTTTCGCGGGCGATTTCCATGACGGTGGCGCGGGTGATGCCGTCGAGCGCTCCAGCCCAGCAGGGCGGCGTAATGAGGGCGCGGTCCCGGACGATAAAGATATTGTCGCCGGTGCACTCGGCCACGTATCCGTCTTTGTTCAGCATGATGGCTTCGGGCGCGTTGGCGCGGTTGGCTTCGATTTTGGCCATGATGTTGTTGAGATAGTTGAGCGACTTGATGCACGGGTTGAGCGCTTCGGAGATGTTGCGTTTGGTGGCTGCGGTGACCAGGTCGAGCCCTTTGCGGTAGAGTTCCTCAGGGTAGAGGGTGATTTTGTCCGCAATGACAAAGACAGTGGCGCGCGGGCATTTGCGCGGGTCAAGGCCGAGGTCGCCGACTCCGCGAGTGACCACGAGGCGGATATATCCGTCGCGAAGTTCGTTCTGACGCACGGTCTCGATCACGATTTTTTCCATTTCCTTGATTGTGTGCGGAATGGTGAGCGTGATGGCCTGCGCGGAAAAGTAGAGCCGGTTGAGGTGCTCTCTCAGACGGAAGATGCGTCCGTTGTAAGCGCGGATACCTTCGAAAACGCCGTCGCCGTAGAGGAGCCCATGGTCAAAAACCGAGATACAGGCGTCCTGTTTATCGTAATATTTTCCGTTGATATATATTTTCATGAACGGTTCTCCTCCCCCGCGGCGGGCTGTGCGACCACTTGTCCGTCGGCTATTCTTAAAATGCGGTCTGCTTTTTTTGCAATATCCGGATTGTGCGTGGCGATCAGGACGGTTGAATGACGGGCCCGGTCGGTTCGCCAGATGAGATCGCGCACTTCTTCGCCGCGCTCAAGGTCGAGGTTGCCGGTCGGTTCGTCGCAAAGTAAAAGCGCCGGTTCATTGGCCAGCGCTCGCGCGAGCGCGGCTCTTTGCTGTTCGCCGCCGGAAACTTCGGACGGGTAATGGGTGACGCGGTCTTTAAGACCGACGGAATTGAGCAATTCCATAGCGCGGTCTTCGGCTTCGCGCGGGTTCATGCCGTGTATGCGCATGGGCAGTGCGGCGTTTTCCAACAAGGTCAACTCGCCGAGGAGGTAATGGAACTGGAACAGGAACCCGATATACTTGTTCCTCAGCACATCTTTTTCCTGGTCGGACACGTTGTTGATTTACCATCCGAGGACAGTGAGGTTGCCGCTGGTGAGAGTTTCCATCAAGCCCACGGAATGAAGCAGAGTGGACTTGCCTGCGCCGGACGGACCGACGACAGCCACGATTTCGCCGTTCTTGATCTCAAAGTCCATACCGCGCAGGACCTGCAGTTCGCGGTCTCCCTGAAAATATGTTTTGCGGAGTTGTGCGGCGATGACGGCGAATTCGGGAAGATTGGTTTTGGAATCCGTGACACGTCCGCCGCCGCGCGACTCGGCGGTGAGCGTGATTTTAAAATCGTCGTTCGTTTTTTGTTCAGCCATAACGGATGGCCTCGACGGGGTTGACTTTGGCGGCTTGGCGGGCCGGGTAGAGCGCGGAAATAATAGTGATGAGCACGGCTGCGCCCAGCACGGCTGCGAGGTCGCCGGGCAGGAGTTTCACCGGCAGAGTATCTATATAGTAGACGTCTTTGGGCAACTTTATCCACTGAGTTTTGCCGAGGATCTTGACAATGGCGATACCGAGTGCGGCGCCGAGGGCGGTGCCGGTGAGACCGAGCGTGATACAGGAATAGAGGAATATTTTCATAACGGATGTGCGGCTGGCTCCGAGCGAACGCAGGATGCCGATATCCTTGACTTTTTCAATGGTCATGAGAATCAGGTTTGAGATGATGGTGAACGATGCGACGAGGATGATCATGGTGAGGATGATGGACATGACGATTTTTTCCAGTTTAAGGGCTTCGAAGAGGTTTTTGTTCATGGAGAGCCAGGAGCGGGCCCAGTATTTGTCGCCGGCGCTGAGGGCCAGTTCGGCTGCGGTATCGTCGGCGCGGTCGAGGTGGACGGTTTTGAATCCCAGGCCTGTGGCGCCTGTGATACCGAAAAATTGGCGTGCGGTAGCAAGTGAGACTACGGCCATGTTGGCGTCGTACTCGTACATGCCGGACTGGAAAACGCCTCCGACTACAAACTTTTCCATTTTGGGTACGCTGCCCATGGGGCCGATGGCGGCGGTTTCGTTGGGCGAGATAGCGATGACTTCGTCGCCGGCGACTGCTCCGAGCGTGCGGGACAGTTCGCGACCAAGATAGATACGGGGTCCGGACTGGTCCACGAGGTCGAGCACGGACCAGTCGCCGTCGGTCAGTGAACTTTTCAGTTCAGTCACGGCGAATTCTTTTTCCGCGACGATACCGCGCAGGACAACGCCCTGGCTGGAGCGCGCGGTTTTCAGCAAAGTCTGGCTCATGATGAACGGGGCAACGGCGCGGACTTCCTTATTCAATTTAAGACGGTCGGCCATGGAATCAACGTCGATGGCGGAATCTCTTTCCGTGCCGAAAAGAACCACATGCGGCTGGATGCCGAGAGTTTTTTTCTGGATGTCGCTGCGGAATCCGCTCATAACGGCGAGCGTGACAATGAGCGCGGCGACTCCGAGTGTGACGCCTCCGACGGCTATAACGGTGGTGAGAAAAGCAAAGAGGCCGTGACGGCGCATTTTTAGATAGCGGAGAGAGAGGGACAGTTCGAAGGAGATCATGGGGTACACATGTCCGGTTTGGACAAAGTGGTGCGATGCGAGTGGTCAGTGATTTCGGTTTTTTTGCCCCCCCACCTCTTTCCTCCCCCTCCAAGGGGGAGGATGAACAGAAGTGTGATTTTAATCACGATTCTTTCCTCATGGTTGGGAAAAGGAGGACGTCGCGGATGGACTTTTGGCCGGTGAATAACATAACTAATCGGTCTATACCGATACCTAGTCCGCCGGCGGGCGGCATGCCGTACTCAAGCGCGGTGATGAAAGCTTCGTCGAAGCCCATGCCTTCGTCCGTATCGGATTTTTGGGCGCGGGAAGTACGGTACGCCTGCAGATTGGCGCGTTGTTCATCGGGGTCATTCAGCTCGGAGTAGGCGTTGGCGATTTCTTCCCCATTGATATAAAGCTCGAAACGGTCTGCAATATGTGCGGATTTTCGTTTTGCCAAAGGCGAAAACGTTGCTGGAAAATCCGTGGCAAAAGTAGGGCTTTGCATATGAGCCGCGATTTTTTGGTCGAAAAGATGGTCGAAAACCTTGTGCGTAAGAGTTTGGTCTGTGCCGGGGTGCATACGGGCAAGACCTTCCCAATCTTCCTGTTCGACCAACAGCGACTCTTTTTCCCCGACAAATTCTTTGAAAAGCTCCGGAATGGATTTGCGGGCAAAGGGCTGGTCCGCCCAACTGAGATCCGCTGCGCCTGGGATTTTTTCCGCGAGCACTCTTTGCGCGGTCTGGCGGATGAGGTGCTCGGTGAGGTCCATCATGGAGCCCATGTTGCCGTAGGCCTCGTACGCTTCGAGAATGGTGAACTCCGGGTTGTGCATGGTGTCCATGCCTTCGTTGCGGAACACGCGTCCGATTTCGAACACTTTTTCCAGTCCGCCGACGAGACAGCGTTTGAGGTAAAGTTCGGGCGCGACGCGGAGGTAGAGGTCCTGGTCAAGAGCGTGATGGTGCGTGACGAATGGTTTGGCCACGGCGCCGCCGGGCACGACCTGCATCATGGGCGTTTCCACTTCCAGATACGAGCGGGCATGGAGCACGTCGCGGAGGATTTGGATCATGCGGCTGCGCAGGATGAAAATATCTTTTGACGAACGGTTGGAAATGAGGTCGAGTTCGCGTTGACGGGCGCGGATTTCCACGTCGCGGAGACCGTGCCATTTTTCCGGCAGGGGCCGGCCTGATTTTGAGAGCAGGGCCAGCTTTGAAACTTTGAGCGTGGGCTCTTTGGTCTTGGTCAGGAAAAGTTTGCCTTCGCAGGCGATGATGTCGCCGATGTCTATATCGTCGGAAAAATGTTTGAATGCGTCGGGTCCGACACGGTCGCTGCGCACATAGATTTGGAATTGACCGTCGATGTCCTGCAGGTGCGCAAAGGCGGCTTTACCCATTTCGCGGCGGGTGGTGATACGTCCGCAGAAACGGTAGGATTCATCAGATTCGGCGCCTTCGGCGATTCCCGTGCATTTTTCGCGGAGGATGTTGGACGATTGACGTCCGGCGGTGAGTTCATTTTGGACCGGATAAAGAGAAGCGCCTGCCTGTTTCAGACGCGCGGATTTTTCCCGGCGGATCTGGATGAGGCCGGATTCGGACTGTTCGGCTGTTTGTGCGCCTGCAGGCGCAGCAGTGTCAGGCATTTTTTTTTCCACGGCTATGGACTTTGGGGAAAAGAGTGTGAATCAGTTTTTGACCAGGAGCTCGCGAATCTTGTCGCGGAGACCTTTGGGGTCAAACGGTTTTTCCATGAACGCTACGACATTGGAACCAAGGGCGAAGAGGTCGCGCATCTGACCTTTGGCAGTGAGGATAATAACGGGAATGGAGCGGGTATCGTCTTTTTCCTGTAAGCGGGTGTTGACGGTGTATCCGTCGATTTCCGGCATCATGATATCGAGAATGATGAGATCAGGTTTGGTAGGTTCCACTTTCTCAAGACATTCGCGACCGTTGGATGCGGTGATGACTTCGTGTCCGTCCTTTTCGAGCATGAACTTGATCAGCTCAACGACGTCGTTCTCGTCATCCACAACCATCACTTTAGGCATTGACTTCGTCCTCCTGTAGACTGTTCCGCAAACGTAAATTCAATTATCATGACATCATACTAATTTTCGTTCAATTTCGTCAACAGGTAAACGGATATGTCCTCTTTTTTCTTGCTTGCCCAAGAAAAAAGAGGACGGAAAAAAGAAGGGCACCCCCCTCCTCATCGGCGGGCACGGCAACGGGCATGAGAAATTATCCTTTTGCTAAGGTCGCCGAACTTGTGCCGACGTCACCGTCGGCCCTTCGAACAGCGGCGACTAAGGAGTTTTATGAAAGCAAAAGGATAATTTCTCATCGTCTCGCCCGAAGGGGACCCAAACGACAGAGAGACATGCCCTGACTTAGTTATCCACCAACATTTATTTGCGCAATGTGTGGTTTTTTTCGTATAGTTTACTGCTATGGAACATTTTGATCTGGTGATTGCGGGCGGAGGGATTTTGGGGACTTCCTTCAGTTACTGGATGTCGCAGCTCTATGACGCGCGGATTGCAGTGGTGGAAATGGCGCAGGATGTGGCGGTGCATACGAGCGGGCGCAATACGGGGGTCATTCACCGTCCGTTTTATCTGGACCCGGAAAAAAGAAAAGTTTTTGCGCGGTCGGCGCAGGTTTCGTGCGGGATGTGGAAATCGTATGCGGCGCTTCGCGCGCTTCCCTGGAAAGAAGTGGGCACACTGGAAGTGGCTGTGACGGCTCAGCAGTCGGCTATCCTTGAAAAATATCTGGGGTGGGCGCAGAAGAACGGGATGCGCGCGGACGAGGTGGAACTGCTTGACGGTAAACAGGTCCAGGGCATGGAACCTCGCGTGCACTGCATGAGCGCGCTGCATTCCAAGACGGATGTGTCGGTGGATTACGGGGCGTTCACGCGGGCGCTGAAGGCGGACTCGGCCAAGTGCGGGACTGAGTTCATGTTCGGGTTCAAGGTGCGGTCGGTGGAATTGTCGTCGAACGGGCTGAAACTTACCGGGCACAAGGGTGAGCAGATTGAGACGGAGTTTTTGCTGAACTGCGCAGGCGGGAACGCGGTGGACATTGCGCATAATATGGGCGTGGGGCTGGATTATACGGACTTGCATTTCCGCGGGGAGTATTGGGAAGTTACGCCGGCCAAGGCGGGGATGATAAAGACGAATATTTATACGGTGCCGAGGCATCCGCATCTGCCGTTTTTGGACCCGCACTGGATTGTGCGTGCGGACGGGCGGGTGGAAATCGGGCCGAATGCGGTGCTGGTGGCAGGGTGCGAGGCATATGACGGGTTTGCGACGAGTCCGGCGGAACTGTTCCTGAAAATTTTTGAAAGGCCGGTGTCGAATAAGCTGCGGTTGTTTGCGAATCCGGAATTTCTCAAGCTGGCATCGGAAGAGTGGATGAGTTCGCTTTCGAAGAAGGCCATGGTGGGGCGAGTGCAAAAGTTCATCCCGGATTTGTCTGTGAAAGATTTTGTAAAGCGCGGGACTGCGGGGATACGGAGCTCGGTGGTTGACGCAACGGGGACATTTGTGCGGGAAGCGATTGAATTGCGCGGGCCGAGGTCGTTCCATATTTTGAATTACAATTCGCCGGGCGCGACCGGGGCTCCGGCGTATACGGCGCAGCTTACGCGTAAATTGTCGGCAGGCGGGTCGCTGAACCACTTGAAGCGGAGGAAACATCCGCTGGAAAGTTTTTGGAATTTTGAGGAGACGGTTTCGGGGTTTTAGCGGGGCTAAGCTTGGGTCTGCAGTTTCAGTATTTCTTTGACGGCGGTATCGGTGTTTTCGGCGCTGATTTGCAGGGGTTTGTCCATGAGTTCGCGCATGTTTCCAGCGGCGTCCAGATATTTTAGCACCAGTTTCCCATTCTTTGTAAATTCCAGCAGGTCAACGAAATAAGTTTCGCGGGCTCCTTCCAACTTTTCCCAGTTATCGGGTGTGAATGAGTAGATGGTAGTGGCTATCCGTTCAGGCCACTGCTTATTGATGGTGTCCAGCGCTTCCTCCGGGTTTGGAGACTTGAGAGTGACACCTATTTGGGATTCTGCGAGAAGACGCTGGGTCTTGTCTCCAATGGCTACGATGGGCATTTTGTTGTCTGACATGGCCTGCAGGTGCAGTTTGAGATTCGGGCTGAGGGCGTCTTGATCGCCCAAGTCCACCACGACGATGGAACCTTGCATCAAGATATTGGCAGGGACGGGTTCGCTGAGGGCTGTGGAGATATCATTGAACTGGCGGTTCAGTTCTGTGGTGAAGTTCTTTTTCGCGGTATTGCTCTTCTTGAAAATGTTTTGCAGGGCATTGGTGACCACGGCCCAGCTTTGTTCTTCAGTCCAGCCGGGACTGGAAAAGAGCATGGAGGCCAGTTCGAGATCACCGTTTAACAGTTTCATGAATGCAGTGACAAAGGCGATTTTCTGTCTGATGTGCGCCTGTTCTATTCCCTTGAACAAATCGCCGGACGCGGTGTCTATGCGCATGATCTGGTCGCCTTCTATTTTGATCAGTTCCCCCTTTTCGGAAAATCCAATCAATATGCTGCGTCTGCCACCCAGAAGCGTTCTGGGAAGCCAGTGCGCCTCGACGGGTGTATCGGTGATGATGTTGTCTGAGTTGAGTTTTTGCGCGGCCGCGTTTCGGAAAAAGATCTGCATATCTTTGGTGAGGGACCGCCACCGGCTGGGCGTGAGGGCGCGGAAAAAGTCTACGGTCTGTGACGGGAATGCGCCGGCCTGGATTTGGGTCCCGATCCATTGCAGGGACTTGACCAAACTGGTCTGTTCATCGTGTCTGCCGGATACATA
>CAYHWZ010000074.1:0-8903 GCA_964359975.1 uncultured Elusimicrobia bacterium
GACACCGTTGGTGATGGACGTGATTTTGGCCGAGTAATCGTTGAGCGATGGCATGGCTTTCATGACGTGCTCGTGTTTTTTCGATACGCCGTACACGCCTTTGGAAATGCCCACGAGCATGCGCGTGACGTCAACGGCTTTGCGCTGAGCGTTCCAATATTTCTGGTTGTTGGCATGTTCCGGGTTGAGACGGGCTTTCTTTATGTGCGCTTCGTCCCAGAAAGGGTGCGCGTATTCGAGCGGAGTGTGGTCGTTGAAAATATACTGCGTGTGGCTGAAGAACGGGTCCTTGTTGTATTCGTCGTCGACAATGATGTGCGAGGCGTAGAGAGTGGGCGTTTCGCTGAGCACGATAAAATCCGGCTGGAGATTGAGTTCCTTGAGCAGTCTGAGAGCGCCGCGCCCGACGAGCCAGGACTGGTTCATCTTCTGGTTTTCGACCCAGTTGTGCGAGTCCGCGATGTCGGACGGGGCGTCTTCCGGGCCGGGATAGACGACGTTGGCCACTTCCGGTGCGTCGAGGAAATAGACGGGCGAGTTGGCGTACATCCATTTCCACACTTTCACTTTGCAGTGCGTGCGGTCGGCTAGTTCGAAATCGAATTTTATGCCGGTGTCTTCGAGCGTGTCGCGGAGGTACTGGCCGACCTTCTTTTTTTCAATATAAATCTGGCCCCACTGGTGCACGCCCTGAGTCCAGACATTGTCGTAGAGCAGACTGACGCCGATGACATTGAGACCGAGTTTCCCCTGGGCCGGGATGCGTTCTTTGAGGAGCGGGCCGATACCGCCGACGGAATTGGACATGCCCACAGACCGCGCCACGCTCTGGCCGTACTTGTCTGCAATTTTCTGCAGAAAGTCGCGCGTGTGGGCGATTTCCATTGCGGCTTCGACGACGATCAAGTTATTCATTCTTTTGCGATATCGTTTCTGTAGTGCATATTTTCAAATTCTATTTTGAACACGGAACCGTATGCTTTGCGGCGCGCTTCTGTGACGGAATCCGCTTTCCCGACCACGGCGAGCACTCGTCCGCCTGCGCTGAAATATCTGCCGCTTTGCGCGCGCGTTCCTGCGTGGAAAACAGTGACAGCGCCGTTCTGCGTTTTGGACAGACCCTGGATTTCCTTGTCCGAGTCGAACTTTTCAGGGTAACCGCCGGACGCGCAGACCACGCCGACACAATTGCTTGGCTCGATTTCGAGCGGTTCCTGCGCCAGCCGGCCGTCTATCACTGCGTCAAAGAGCGAAATCAGGTCCGAACGGATGAGCGGGAGCACCACCTGAGTTTCCGGGTCGCCGAATCGGACATTAAATTCTAGAACTTTTGGTCCGTCGGACGCAAGCATGAGCCCGAAATAAATTACGCCGCGGTAGTCCATTCCGTCGGAGCGGAGCCCTGCGAGAAAACGGTCCGCGACTTTTTCCTTTATTTGGGACATTGTTTCGGCGGGGACAGTGACCGGCGCGATTGCGCCCATGCCGCCGGTGTTGGGACCCTGGTCCTGGTCGTTGACGCGCTTGTAATCGCGGGCCGGGGGCAGGAGTTTGAGCGATTTACCGTCGCAGAGCGCCATGAGAGAGAGTTCGCGGCCCGGGAGTTTTTCTTCGATGACGATTTTTGCGCCGGCTTTACGGAAAACTTTTTGTACCAGCATTTTTTCCGCTGCAGATTTGGCTTCGGACGGGGTATCGCAGACAGAGACGCCTTTTCCCGCGGCGAGACCGTCGGCTTTGACCACGAATCCGGGCGTTTTGAAAGGCGCGCTGTCGAGGAATCTGGACGCGGCCTGAAAATCGTCGAACGCGGCGAATTCTGCGGTGGGTATACCGTGCTTTTTCATGAAATTTTTGGAAAATGCTTTGCTGCCTTCGAGTTGGGCGCAGGATTTGTTGGGGCCGAAGATGCGGAGATTGTTTTGGGTGAAATGGTCGACGATACCAGAGCAGAGCGGTTGTTCGGGACCGACGATGGTGAGGGCGATGTTTTTGGATTTGACGAAAGCGGCGTAGGATGACCAGTCATTTTCCGCGCAGGAGGGGATGAGGTCGGCGAGGTCGGCGATACCGCCGTTGCCGGGTGAACAGTAGATTTTACCTGCGCGCGGACTCTGGGCAAGTTTCCAGACGATTGCGTGTTCTCTTCCCCCGCCGCCGATGACCAGCAAATTGATTTTTTCAGTCATAATTGGTGCAAAACAAATTCAGCCCGCGAGAGGATTTGAACCTCCGACCTACCGCTTACAAGGCGGGTGCTCTACCAGGCTGAGCTACACGGGCAATACGCCAAATCAATGGGGTATTATAGCATTTTCCCAGATAATCGGTTAGAGATGAACCTCTTGTGTAGTCCAAAATTTGTAGGTAGTCTAATAAAGGTTGACGTGTTTTTTTCTCCCCCTTGACGGGGGAGGACGAAGGTGGGGGTGAAAATATTGGCAACTGCAAAAGCAGCTTTACAAGCCGGGTGAAATATGTTAGAAAAAAGGTATTCGGGGTGAGACAAATTTCCTTTCAACTATGGGCAGTTTCTGGTGTACTGCTGACATACCACAGGGGGTAATTCATGGAGCGATTGCGCCGCAGTTGGGACCTGTTGAAAACTTGTGCTCGCGTCATGGCGGGCAATAAGAAACTGATTGTATTTCCAATCGTCACGGCTTTCTTCACTTTGATTATTTGTATTTTCTTTTTGGCGCCGATTATTTTGCAGCCGACGGGTTATGGGTATTTGACCGCCGGACATTGGTCGACAATTTCCGGACGTGTGTTCACCCCGGAAAGCAGCGCCGCAGTTCTTGCCGGTTCGGAGACCGCAAAGGATAAACTTCAATGGAGCGCCAATTTTAAGGTCTACTTAGTTCTCCTTTACTTTGTCTCCATATTTTGGGCGACATTTTGCAATGTGGCGTTTTATCATGCGATCCTGAACGCTCTTTGCGGGAAACCAGTTTCAATTATGGATGGATTCCGTTTTGCGGGCACGAGGATTAAAGCAATTTTATTCTGGTCCATTCTTACGGGAATCGTGGGTTTTCTGATTCAAAAACTGGAAGAGAAATTTGGATTTATCGGCAGATGGGTTGTGGCTTTCATCGGGATAGCGTGGAGCGTTGCGTCCATCTTTGTGGTTCCGTGTCTGATTTATAGTCAGGAAAATAACCCCATTCAGAACCTGAAAAGTTCCGCTGGAATCTTAAGAAAAACATGGGGCGAGTCGCTGATAGGGTATATGGGAATCCAACTGGGAGGCTTCCTGCTGGGCGCAGTTTCAATCTGTTTCCTTGTGACTGCCCTTGTCCTGGCATATTTCACCCGGTCTTTTATGTTGGCGGGATTGTCACTTTTATTTTGGCTCACCAGTCTCATCATTCTCTCGTATCTGATAAATGTGGCCAATCAGATTTATCGGTGCGCGCTCTACCTGTATGCCAGCCAGGGAGTGATAGCTAATCCTTTCAGCCAGAATCTCATGACTCAGGCGTGGAAGATAAAGAAATAAGTGATTGCACAAATCTTTGTTGGGTAATGGGTATGTATAGAGCGTCTAACGGGGTCATAATCTGAATGAAACGGGTCATCGGGTGCGCCATTTTAACTCTGTGGGTATCATCGGCAGGCGGAGTTTTTGCGGCGGGGTTTAAGTCCTATCCCGGCGCTAAACTCGATGAATCAGCGTCGGCAACTGCGTCAAAAGTGCAGAGCGGAACTCAAGTTGAGGTTTATATTACGAAGGACGGGTTTGAGAAGGTGTCCGCGTTCTACAAAGGTCTTTGCAAAGAATACGCGATGCCGGCAAAGCCCCCCAAACTTGAGTCGGGGCAAATAGTCCAGTGGGGCTTTTTTATCGTTGATGGTGGGAAGGATTTGACGAGTTCGCGGCATTGGTTCAAGGTGCAGCGGCCGTACGTCGGCTCGACTAAAATGGCAGGAGGCAAAGCGGTTTTTGCAGATGTCAGGGATGTGACTGTGATTGAGGTGGTGCGGAGGAGGTGATGGGAGTGGTTGGCTTCAGGGGATCACGGTGTTATTCGCCATATCAGTGGGGTTTTATGCGAATCGGAAGTCTGAATTCCGCGTTAGCCCCAAGAATTTATCTTTGTTAGTCGTCATTGCTGTCTAAATGAACCTTCAAACGCACATTCCTGATCAACTCTGGCAAGCTGTATCAAATACTTACGAAGGCGGGAACTACTCGCACGCGATTCTGGAGGCAACATATTTTCTGAGCTCCCTGTTACGTGAGCGCGCTGGCATCGATGGGGATGGTGTTTCGCTTGTAGGCCAGGCGCTCGGTGGTGACTCTCCTAAGCTGAAGCTCAACGCGTTCCAAACGGAATCCGAGAAAAATATCCAGAAAGGGTTTGAGCAGATTCTTAGGGGCATCTACCAAGGAATTCGGAACCCTCGCAGTCACGAGCCGATAGCTGATGACCAAGCAACTGCCGATGCCATCATTCATTTCTTGGGATATGTCGTAAAGCTACTGACTGCCTCCAAGGAGGCGTTCACAGTAGAAGCTTTTGTGCAACGTGTTTTTGACTCGGAGTTCGTTACATCTCAGAGATACGCCGAACTCGTGGTGTCCGAGGTTCCCAAGTTGCGTCTATCCGAAGCAATGATTGCTCTCTTTCGCGCGCGAAGAGGTGCTGAACTTCGAAAGCTCCGTTTCTTGTTACCCACGATCATTGGTGCTCTCAATCCGACCCAATTGAGTTCTTACCTTGCGGTTGTATCTGATGAATTTCGTACTGCCACGGATGAGACTGAAATTCGCACAGCTCTCCAATTGCTTACGCCAGCTGTTTGGCAGGGCATCGATGAATTGCCTCGACTTCGAATAGAAAACAAGCTCATAGGAGGTATTCGTGTTGGCGAGGTTAGACACAGCGGCAAAACTGTTCAGGCCCTTGCCACTTGGGCGAATGATTTTCTTAGGTCATTTACACAAAAATCAGAGGCGGCAGTAGCACTACTTGATCGTCTCGAAAACACGGACCCAGACGCACGGCAATACGTTTGCAAGTACTTTATGCGCTTTCTACCCGAAGTAATGAGTAACCCGCATCACACTTCGCGGTGTATAAGTGCCCTCGTAACGGCCGTGAAGGCTGATGATGACAACGTTAGCCAAGCGTTAATTTCCTGGTTACATGTGTTCCCGGAAGACTGGCAGATCAAGCTTGCCAATGAACTCAAAGACAAAACAAATGAAGATAATCCTGGCACCTATCTTTTCAATGGAGAGCCGTTTTTGTCATCACCATCAAAGGTGGAGTTGGATGACGACATCCCGTTCTAGAGCGATGTCTAATCCCTTGTTACTGTTGCTTCCGCTCCACGGTGTGCCTAAGCTTAGTCGTTATCCGAAATCACTACCGGTATCCGCAACACGAAATGATTGACTCCTGCGAACCGGTATCATGGAGAGACCTCCAAAACGCAGTTGCGCGAATTCTACATGAATCCGGCGTGGTCATCGCTGTTGAAAAAATCATCCAAACGGCGCGTGGGCAAGCATCAATCGATGTCTGGGCTCATGATGCCAAGGCGACACCGACTCAGACCTACCTTGTTGAGTGTAAACGGTGGCGTGCACGCGTGCCACAGACGGTGGTACATGCGTTTCGAACCATTGTTGGTGACTCTGGTGCCAACTGGGGTGCGATTATTTCTGCTAGAGGTTTTCAGAAGGGTGCCCGACTGGCTGCCGAGTTCACGAACGTACGTCTACTCTCGTGGCGCGAGTTCCAAGAGTTGTACACCGAGCGCTGGCTTTTACAACACTTTCTTCGGGAGATTGCGGAGAGCACTGATCCGCTCACGGAGTACACTGAGCCCATCAATTCACGCATTTTTAGGAAGGCGGATTTGTTGCCTAAGATTCGGCGTTTGGAGTTCCGCCGCCTCCGCAATGCATACCTACCTCTCGGATTGTTGTGCATGTCATTTCGCGCTGATGCCATCGGCGCATTACACACTGTTCTTGGCGTTGAAACCAAGACGGCCTTGCTGGGCCTGCCGTTACGGAAAACAATGGAAACCGATTTGCAAACCGGAGATATATCTGTGGCAGATGAGATTCTGGACGCAGATTCCTATCGTCAGTTGCTGGAGTCGATCGTTCGGCAAGCGCAGGTGGCCATTGCGCAGTTCGATGAAGTTTTCGGGGAGCGTGCCTAAGACACCGAACTGTCCCGCTCTTGACTTTTGACTTCTTCAGCTAATCTCATTCATTAACACGCGCCCCTTCATAAGCTGTTGACTTGACAACTGTAACCCTATAGGTTACAATAGTAGCGTTGATAAAGAATTTTAAACATAAGGGCTTGGCGGATTTCTTTTATGATGGGACCAAGCGGGGCATTCTTCCTGAACATGCGCGGAAACTGGCTGACATTTTAGACATGCTTGACAATGCGCGAACTGTGGACGATATGAATTTTGCCGGCTCGAATTTGCATCGGTTAAAAGGCGAACTTCAGGGGTTTTGGGCCGTAAAGGTTTCAGGGAATTGGCGCGTCATTTTCAGGTTTCAGGATAGGGACGTGGTTCAGGTGGATTATTTGGATTACCATTAGGAGGAATGCACAATGCGTGAACGTAGACGGGCGCCTACTCATCCGGGCGGGATTCTTAAAAGACAGTTTTTGGAGCCGCTTTCTCTGTCGGTTCATGAAGCGGCCCAGTCGCTGAATGTTTCCCGGAAAACATTGTCGAAGATTGTTAATGAACGCGGGGCTGTGACGTCTGAAATGGCGCTGCGGTTGTCGAAGGCGTTTAAGACTTCGCCGGAACTGTGGCTCAATCTTCAGCAATCGTATGACTTGTGGCACGCTGCGCATGATTCAAGTGAGTGGAGAAAGGTGCACCGGATTGCTGCGTAATGTGAGTGGTTATAGGCGGCGGGAATTGCATGGATTCCGGCTTTCGCCGGAATGACGGCGGAGGTTTTCGGGAGAGTGTTGCGGTCATCAGTGTGAGAGCAGGAGGTACAATCTAACCATGTTCAACGAGAAATATTTGGCTAGTAAGGAGATGTTTCGCAAGAGGATGCTGGCTAATCCGCATGCTCCGGATGCCGCAACGGCTGCGCATGCGCGGGTTCCTAAGGGGCAGCATTCCGTCAATGCGATGGTGCCGATGGCTCCGATTGGGCCGGGACATCCGCAGATTTCGCTCGACAAATGGGAACTGGTCCTCTATGGGGCAGTGGATAATCCTGTGACGATTCCGTGGGCGGAATTCATTAAGCTCCCTTCGCGCGCGTTTAAGATTGATTTTCATTGTGTGACTACTTGGTCTAAACTCGACCAGGAATTTAAAGGGGTGGCGATGTCGGAACTGCTCGCTGTTGCTCAGCCGAATGACGCGGCGAAGTTTGTGATTTTTGAATCGTATGACAACTACACTACTAATGTGCCGTTCAATGAGATTCTGTTCGACGATGTTTTTGTGGCGTTTGAGATGGACGGGAAACCTATTCCGCCGAATTTCGGCGGGCCGGTACGGGCGGTGATTCCGGAATTATATGGGTGGAAGTCTGCTAAGTATGTGCATAAGATTCGGTTTCAAGAGAATGATGAGCCGGGGTTTTGGGAAGTGCGGGGGTATCATAATCATGCGGATCCCTGGAAGGAAGAACGGTTTAGCGGGGAGTATTAGGGGCGGGAGTATTTGGGGGGTGCGAGATATTGGACGGGTTTTGGTTTTCACCCCCACCTTGGTCATCCCCCGTTTCTCCTCTTCGGCGGACAGGCAAGGGGGAGGAAGATAGGGTGATGTCGCCGGCTAGGACGGCTCGTAATTTGTGGGTTTTATCTCTTATCAGTAGGGAACCGTCGGGGGCGATTGATTCGGCGATTCCGGTGTAAGTACGGGTCAGTTCTGTGACGGTTACTCTCTTGCCGGTCAGCAGGGAACGGTGTAGGTAGGTCTTTCGCAGGGAGTTGAAGCCGTTCTTTAGAAAATCTTCGTAGGTTTTTTCCATTCTTTCCAGCAGGTTCACTAACAATTCAGAGCGGTTGGCTTTATGGCCAAGCGCTTCGTGGAGCGAGATGGCTTGCTTGCGCAACGCGGGCGGGATTTTGTTGTTTACGTTTATGCCGATGCCGGTCACCAGCCAGTTCACTTTGTCGGATTCGGCGGACATTTCGCTTAGGATGCCGCAGACTTTCTTGAATTTTGATTTTGGTTTTTTGGGCGCGAGCCAGACGTCGTTGGGCCATTTTAGTTTGCAGGTCACGGCGCCGGTTTTTTCCAGGGCGTCGGCTACGGCGATGGAGAATATCAGCGGGAGCTGCGGGACTTGGCTGGGCTGGATGGCGGGTCTCAGCAAGATTGAAAACCAGAGTCCTCCGTCGGCGGAATGCCACTCGCGGTTCAGGCGTCCTCGTCCGGAAGTTTGTTTTTCTGCGAGCACAACGGTGCCTTCTTTTCCCCCCAGTCCGGCAAGGGTTTTGGCGCGGGTTTGGGTGGAGTCGAGTTGGGCAAAGATTTGGGTGGGGCGTCCGAATTTTTTGGTTTTCAGGGCAAGGGCGACTTCTTCTTCCATCAGCAGGTCGCTTTCGGCTATCCATTTGTAACCGGAGCCGGGTGTGCCTTCGATTTTTGCGCCGTGTTTGCGCAGGGTATGGATTTGTTTGTTCAGGGCTTGGCGGGAAATGCCGGATTGTCGGGCGAGTGATGCGCCGGAAAGGGTGCGGGATTGTTTGAGGAGCTCAATTAGTTTCAGGTTCATTGATTTCCATGCTTAAATCGAGGGCGGGGGCGGAATGGGTGAGAGATCCGACGGAAATGCGGTCTATTCCTGTCCGCGCGATGCGGCGCACGGTGCGGAGTGTGACGCCGCCGGAAACTTCGATTTCGGGCGGCTTGCGGCCGGCTCGTTTGCTTTGCGC
>CAYHWZ010000075.1:0-8800 GCA_964359975.1 uncultured Elusimicrobia bacterium
ATGTTATTGCTTTTCTCACACAGATAGAGCGCCGCGTGGGACCGTCCGCCAAATATCTGCACCGCGGACTCACTTCTTCCGACGTGCTCGATACCGCGCTCGCTCTGCAGATGATGGAGGCCGCGGACATTCTGGAAAATGGATTGACCGAACTCTCGCGCACCGTTGCCGCGCTTGCGCGGAAATATCAGCATACGCTCACTATCGGACGCACGCACGGGATTCACGCCGAGCCCACCACTTTTGGTCTTAAACTTGCCGGCTGGCACTCGGAACTTCTGCGCGCTCTCAACCGTCTTGCGCAAGCCAAAGCCGCCATTTCGTTCGGCAAAATTTCCGGCGCTGTGGGCACCTACGCGCACCTCGATCCGCAGATTGAAAAGGAAGTCTGCCGCAAGCTTGGACTGAATGCAGAACCTGTCTCCACCCAGATTGTCCCGCGCGACCGCCACGCGGAATTCGTCTCCGTGCTTGCCATTATCGGCTGTTCGCTCGAACGGTTCGCGACGGAAATCCGCCATCTGCAGAGGACTGAAGTGCTCGAAGCCGAGGAACCGTTCACCGAAGGTCAGCGCGGTTCGTCCGCCATGCCGCACAAACGCAACCCGATTTTGTCGGAAAATATCTGCGGTCTGGCGCGACTGCTCCGTTCTTACGCAGGCGCGGCTATGGAGAACGTAGCGCTGTGGCACGAGCGGGACATCTCGCATTCTTCCGTCGAGCGGGTCATGCTGCCGGACGCGACCATTGCGCTCGATTTTATGATTCACCGCATGAACACCGTGCTCAAAGGTCTGAACGTTTACCCCGACCGTATGAAAGAAAACATGAAAAAAACCGCGCTGGTCATCGCATCGCAAAGACTGCTGATTGCCATGATAGACAGCGGCAAAAAAATCTCGCGCGAAGACGCGTACAAACTGGTACAACGCAACGCCCAGACCGCATGGACGCGCAAAGAAGATTTTCAGTCGCTGATTTTGGCTGACCGCGAGATAGGGAAATTTTTAAGCCCGAAACAGATAAAAGATTGTTTTGATCTAAGTTACTACACCCGCCACACGACCCAAATATTCAAAAAAGCCGGACTGGCGTAATTTAACAGTCCACAGAAACCCTGCCCCCGTCATTCCCGCGAAAGCGGGAATCCAGACGTTCTGCAGTCTAAAATGAAACGATTTTCTGTTTGGGGTTTACGAATTCCAGACGGAAGTTTTGCTCACGCGGATAGTCTCGTCCCTGCTCCGCCCGAGCGAGATGAATGAGAAGGGCACTCCCAAAATCTTTTCCAGATAATCGATATAAATCTTCGCGTTCGGCGGCAGGTCCTTGAACCGGCGGATAGTGCCGGAAATCTCGCCAAACCCGTTCATCGTGCGGTAAACCGGCACACATTTTTTCACAATGTTCCGCGAATTTGGAAAATGGTTCAAAATCGTGTTCTTATATTTGTAAGCTGTACACACTTTTATCGGATGCACGCCGGCGAGCACGTCCACTTTGGTAAGCGCCAGACTGCTTATCCCGTTCAGCAAAATCGCGCGCCGCACCGCCACCGCGTCGAACCATCCGCACCGTCTGGGCCGGCCCGTAGTCGCGCCAAACTCTTTGCCCGTAGCTCTGAGCTGTTCGCCGGTCGCGTCCAGCAGTTCCGTCGGAAACGGCCCTTCGCCCACGCGCGTGGTGTACGCTTTCACAATGCCGAGCACAGACCCGATTTTTGACGGCCCTATCCCGCACCCTGCGCCCGCATAGCCAGCCACGGGATTCGAAGATGTGACATAAGGATACGTGCCGAAATCAATGTCGAGCAAAGTCCCCTGCGCCCCTTCAAAAATCATTTTCTTATTTTTCTCCAGCGCGCGGTTGAGCAGCAAAGCCGCATCGCAAGACAGGGGGCGCAAAAACGGACGCAGAATCTCCGCCTGTTTCAAAATCTCTTCCCGCAGTTTGCCGATGGAAATCCCGCCCGACTTTTCAATCGTATATTTGTTCGCCTGCAGATTGCGGTCGAGCAGAACTTCAAAAGTGTCCGGTTCAAGGTAATCCACGAGCCGGATCCCGACCCGTTCCACCTTGTCCGCGTAAGTCGGACCAATGCCTTTACGCGTAGTGCCGATTTTGGTTGCGCTGGCTTTGGAATCTTCGCGCGCAATGTCCAGCATTTTGTGGTAAGGAAAAATCAGGTGCGCCAGTTCGGAAATGAACAGCCGCCCGGTTACATTTATCTTTTGTTTTTTGAGAAGGAGGATTTCTTCGCGCAGAGCCGCCGGGTCAACCACGACGCCGTTCCCGATAACGCAGACCTTGCCCGGAATGAGGATGCCCGCCGGCACCAGATGCAGGACAAACTTTTTACCGTCGAACACCACGGTATGCCCAGCATTCGGCCCGCCCTGATAACGGACGATATAGTCAGCTTCTTTACCGAGCAGGTGGACGATTTTCCCTTTCCCTTCGTCGCCCCACTGAGTCCCGACAATGACTACGCCCGGCATAAAATCCTGAATTTCATCCCCATATTAAACAAAATTTTTAATTTCCTGTCGAATCTGCGTTGATAGGATGGAACTATCTATTCCCCCTTCCCAAGGGGGAAAGAAAAGGGGGTCGAGCCGTTGACGTTGTTGAGCGTGCATCTCGTCAGTTTTCTACAATGGAATATCTTTAGCTTATAAGCTAAAATATTATTGAAGGAGGCAAATCTATGAGGAGTAAAAATTATCAGGATGAATTGCTGAAATCCCTGCGGGAACCGGAGGAAGCTTCAGCATACTTGAACGCGGCGATAGAGGAAAAGGACGCAAAAGTTTTCCAGACCGCGATTAGAAACGTTATTGAGGCGCACGGCGGAAAGGTGCGCCTTAATGTTGCGGTAGATTTCGAAAAAAAATCCACAATCGTTTAAATGAATAGATTATCCACCAGAATGGGTAATACTTTGAGGCCAGAAGCAGCAACCTCGTTTCATCTGAAGTTGGTGGGCGGGTAACTGAGTCGCCATATTGACGCACTTCCTTAGAGTGTTTACGCACTATTATGTTTTCATAATTTGTAGCGTATTGAAACTCTATTCCATCACCATTAGTAAACAGCACCCTGTCAATAAACTTTGAACGGTCTGGTGCCAAGGGCCAATCAGCATACCTCTGGAAAGTGCCATAAATATGAACCCCAAAGAAATCCAACGCTTTTTCACGCAGCAAAATTGTACCCAAGCTTTTAATCATGTGAATAGTACGATTCCTTCTTATCAATGCTTCCCATGCTTTGTCATTGGCGTCTTCAAAAGCATCCATTTCTTGAGCTTCTTTTAATGCTTTCTTCTTCCATAAGAGACAGATAATTAATGCTAAAGTACCTGCTGTAAAAAATATGAGAAGCCAAAAATCGGGGGTGCCGACAAATCCTAGAAGTTTTTGTTTCAACCATGCGGGGATCAATTTTGTTATACCAAACGCGCGAAGAACTCCGGGAATATCCTTTACCACAGCAAAAAAAGCAAAGAAGGAACCAAGGATTTCCCACGGTTTAGGTGATTCAATAATTTCTCGTTGGTCGGCCACGTGAGGATTCTACATCAGTTTGTCGGTATTTCCATCTGACCGGCTTTTTCTAGCGCCACTCTTTTGAAAACAATTCTCTCAATTTCTCATTCGCTACAGTAATACTTTTTAAAGAAATTCTCAGATTCTCACTGGTAACTACATCTTTCATGCCATCATCAAATATAACCCTTTCCCCGGCTGCGATCTTTCGCATCGCATCGTCTTTTTGAATGATTTGGAATTCGCTTGCTATGCCGTTTTTGATCAGTTCTTTCTCTAGTCGCTCCCGCTCCCTTGATTTAGTAGGTTGATGAGTGTGGCAAGTAATCAGAGCATCGTCTAGAAATAATTCGTGATATTTAATTGCTTTTGAGAGCGTCATGTTCATATCCTGTGCTGAAATCTTATATTTAAGAAAAAGCCCCCACCAAGAAATGTATTCTTTGGTTGTAATAGCTTCAGGCGAAGTGATAAACATTGAAGACAGTTTTACTATCTCCATTTTATCTTCCACAGACATTTGGGGCTTTTCAGATATATTAGATTTTTCAATTTGTCTATTATATTCCTTCAGAATACCCTTTATTGAATTTGTGTATCCTACAAGCAAAATAATAATTGCAAGACCATAGGAGATTCCTTGCTTCCTAATCTTGGAGACAATGTATGCAATAAACAGAGAAAGCAAGGGTGCCCATGTTACGCTTCCAATAATACGCCCTTGAAGCTGTCGTCCATCATTTGTATTTCCTAAACCATCTAAACGGTATAAAATAATTGAAGCTATGATGAAAGCAAATGCATTTAGCGCCCAAAATATGTAGAAAGCTCTTAGTTGTTTGGCTGGGGACTCGTGTTTGTTTGGTGTCGGTTCTGAAATCATTGACTTTGCTGAGGAACGTTAGCAAATATTAATCTAATCATATTGTCCCTCCAGTTCGTCTTAGCTTTATCAAAAACTTGCAGTATTTGAGCTTACTGATTTTACTGCATTATACTTGCCAATTACTCGCTATGCCTTATTATTCAATATCTGCATCTTTGAGTCAATCTTTTTTGCCTAAATCGTCCTCTTGTACCCCTCAAGCCCCATCTTCCACACTGGCACGCCGCAGAAGCGGTCGCCTTCGGGGCAGAAAGGTTTGCGGGCTGCGAGGGAGCGCAGGGCGCAGGGGGCGCGGAGGTGGCGGGCGATGCGGGGGAAAACTGCCGCTACCTGGGTCACTTCCTCCACGCTGTTTTTCCAGATTTCTTCCTGCGCGGTGTAGCAGAGGCGGTGCACCCACTTGTGGTGAAAATCCAGCAGTGTGCCGGACTCTTCAAACCTTATTGGAAACGCGTTTGGCAATAAATAAAGTGCAGATTCGAGGTCCGCGCCGGTGTTCAGCAAGTCTGCCATATTTTTCCAGAGCGTTTCAAAAGTTTCGGCATAAAGCGCATTCGCCGACGGGGTCATGGCGATCAACTGGGGTGTGATATAGTCGGGTTTTCCGGAAAAGTGACGCGCCAGCACGGGCCTTGAACCCGGCACGGTGCGGTGCCGCTGGTCCTGCGAGTCGGCTGTGTGCGACAATTTTTTGCGGAACGTAAAATGCGGGTGCGTGAGCGCGCGCGAAAGTTTGCTGTGATGGTTCAGGTTCATGGTCTCGGACAGGTAATCGTTCTTCAACGGGTTCAGCGCGAGGTCAATGGCTTCGTCGTCAGTAAGCTCGGCGCGGAGTAGTCCCAGTGTGTGTCTCACTGCGTCGGACATGACGGTTTCCGCGTTCACTTTGTAATCAGCAAGCTTGGAAGTCAATCCGCCGAGCGAATCGTCGAACTCCCGCACAAATTCCGCTGAACCGTGCGCGCCGTTCTTGCGGCTTTCAAAAAACTTGTACTCGGATGTTTGCTCAATAGGGATGGAATCTTCCACATTCTTCAGAAAATCAGGGTCGATTTTGCGCACTTCCGACACCATTTTACCGACGAGGAGTTTTTGTTCCGCGGGGGCGTCGAAGAATTCGCACAGGCGCAGGTACCGCAGGAGCGTGATGCCGGTGATGGTATGATAAAGATGCGCGTGCGTGGCAACAGGCAGGACATAACGCGCGATTTCCTGGCACCGCTTTTTCAGCGAGTTCTGCCAGCGTTTTTCCTGAAGGTTGCGGTGCAGGAATATTTTTTTGAATTCCGTTTCCACCGTTGGGCGCAGGAGTTCCTGCAATTTCACATACGCGTCCATGAGCCGGTGAATCGCGCCCGCATAAATCGCCTGCGCCTTTTCGTCCGGCAGATTCGGCGTGGCAAAATTTTCCGGCGATACTGTCACATACCGCTGGCTCACCTGCTCGGAATTGTAAAACGGGTGCGAATGCAAAAAACTCCAGATACAGTGGCGGCTGACTTTTTCAATCACGAACTGGAACGTGGCGTGCTGGAGCGTGGTGGGATGTCCGGCCAGATAAATCGAACGCGCAATCGCGTCGCGCCGCATGCGTCCGGCCTCATCTTTGTTCACGTCCTCCGCATAGATGACTTTCGGCGAATAGCAGGTACGCGCGGCGGCCACGGCGTTGTCGTACGGAGTTTGAAACGCGTTGATGAGTTTGACTGCAGGTTCGGGATTGAAATTTATATTTGATTTCGGCACAGGTTCAGCATACATTTTTTCGTGCATAATGGCAAGCCGGACCCCCTGCTTTTTCCCCTCGGAAATGGGGAATGTTCAAGGAGTTTGAGTCGGTAAATATTTTTCATTCAACCCCTTGACAGCCCTACATATAGTTTTATATATTGTTTAAACGCTAGGGCTGGTACGGCTACAAGGTATTTTTCCGCTAATTAAACCCGGTTGAAGGCCATATATAGGAGTAAATGACTGTGACACCCCCACAGGTAGAGGATTTTATTTCGTGAAATGTCCATTTTGTACCCATTCTGACGACCAGGTGCTGGAATCCCGACCGCTGGATTCTGCCAGTGTCATACGCCGGCGCAGAATCTGCAAGTCCTGCCACAAACGGTTCACCACATACGAACGTCTGGAAGAAATGCCTCTCATGGTGGTCAAGTCCGATGAACGGCGCGAACCTTACGACCGCAACAAATTGCGGCAGGGGATTCTGCACGCATGCGAAAAGCGGCCCATTTCCATTGATACGGTGGACAATATTGTGGCGGAAGTGGAATACGAGCTCAAAGATTTTGTCATGGAAATCACGTCCAGACTCATCGGCGACAAAGTGCTGAAAAAGTTGCTTGAAGTGGACCAGGTGGCCTATGTGCGGTTCGCGTCCGTGTACCGGAATTTTTCGGACGTGGATTCTTTTTTATCTGAAATCGGCAAACTGAAAGCACGGCGCAAACCCCGCAAAGAGCGCCGCGTGCCGGAACCGGAAACTGAGGAACCGGATTCAGCTTCGACGGAAATGCAGGAGTTTCCGGCGTTCATGCGGGCCGCGGACAAACCGCGCGGCAATACCGGCGGTATGCAGGAATGAATTTATTTGAGATGGAGTTGGAGAGGGGTTGGTTTGATGGTTGCAGGGGGAAGGTCGCGGCAGGTGTCCGCGGTCCAAAACGTTATTATCCTATGATGGAGGTCATGCATGAGCCAGTCAGTCGAGAGTGCGAATCAGAATACGGGCGCGGCCAAAGATGAGAATAAAGCAATGAATCCCCAGTCCAACGAATCTGAGGAAGTCTTTGTAGGTCCGGCGCCGCTTACCGACGAGACAAGAGAGTTTTTTTCCGGGGACGTGCTGCGTTCGCGCGTGTTCCTCGACAAATATGCGCTCCGCGACAGGAACGGGCGCGTGGTGGAAAAAACTCCGCCAGAAATGTGGAGCCGCGTGGCGCGCGAAATGTCCAGCGTGGAGACTACCGCTCCGCTCCGCAACGAGTGGCAGGAAAAATTTTATTGGCTGTTGTCGGATTTCCGGTTTGTGCCGGGCGGACGCATTTTGTTCGGCGCGGGAAATCCGCGGAATGTGACTCTGCTCAATTGTTACGTCATTCCGGTGCGCGAAGACAAGCTGGAAAATATTTTTGAATGGATGAAAGAAGCGGCGCGCACTTACTCGTTCGGCGGAGGAGTGGGTACGGACATTTCCATCCTGCGTCCTCGCGGGTCCAGAGTCAACAATGCGGCGCTCACGAGCACGGGGTCGGTCTCCTTTATGGACCTGTTCTCCATGACTACCGGTACTATCGGTCAGTCAGGGCGGCGCGGGGCTCTCATGATCACTATCCGCGATTCACATCCGGACATCATGGACTTTATGCGCGTGAAAAGAAATCTGAAGACGGTGCGGTTCGCGAATATCTCCGTCAAAGTTTCTGACGCGCTCATGCAGGCGGTGGAAAAAGACGGGGACTTTGAACTTAACTTTGTGAACGACAAGGTTTCCGTTAAAAAAACTGTGCGGGCCAAAGAGGTCTGGGGCGAACTCATCCGCGGTGCGCGCGACTGGGCTGAACCCGGCGTTATTTTCTGGGACACGGTGAAACGCGAGTCTACGTCGGAATACAACGGGATGGAAGTGATTTCCACCAACCCCTGCGCGGAGATTCCGCTGGAAGCGTACGGCGATTGTTGTCTGGGCAACATCAATCTGTCGCGGTTTGTCGAGGAAGAATTCACCGAGCGGTCGCGTGTGAACTGGACTGCTCTGGAACGCGCCGCACGGTACGGGGTACGGTTCCTCGATAACGTGCTCGACTACAACGCGGACAAACATCCGCTGAAACAGCAGACTGAAGCGTCACAGCTTTCGCGGCGCATCGGCGTTGGGTTCACCGGGCTTGGCGATATGCTTTGTCAGATGCGTCTGAAGTACGATACCGACGAGGCCATCCAGTTCGTGGACCAGCTCTTTGAACGTATAAAGAACTTTGTTTACGACGAGAGCGTCAATGTCGGTATTGAAAAAGGTACGTTCAAAAACTATGACCGCGAAAAGCATCTGAAGTCTCCGTTTGTC
Organism: uncultured Elusimicrobia bacterium; assembly: GCA_964359975.1. Classification (GTDB taxonomy): domain Bacteria; phylum Elusimicrobiota; class Elusimicrobia; order 2-02-FULL-39-32; family 2-02-FULL-39-32; genus CAYHWZ01. The sequence goes on from CAYHWZ010000075.1 coordinate 8,513, forward strand.
CAGCGGCTGGCTTCGTCGGTGATTGAGCGGATAAAACAGCATGGCATGCGCAATGTGGCTGTGCTTACGGTCCCGCCCGTCGGAAGCGGCGCGTCGCTGGCCGGTACCACGAGCGGTGTGGAACCTATCTTCGACCTGGCGTACACGCGCCGGTCGGAATCTCTCAGTCAGGAATATTTCAAAGTCTATCATCCGCTCGTCGGGCAGTATCTGAGGATGTTCGGATTGAAAGACGATGCGGAATTGCCGGAATATTTCATTACGGCGCACAAGATTGCGGCGGAAAAG
>CAYHWZ010000076.1:0-8790 GCA_964359975.1 uncultured Elusimicrobia bacterium
CCCATGCGCTTGCCGCCCCGCCCCAGTCGTTGTAGTACTGCGTAGAAACCGTGCCCGTTGAAACCCTCATAATGGACATCGAATCCGCAAGGTCAGGATTACCCGCCGGCGGAATATCTCCCGTCGTGTCTCCTGCCGTCGGGTCTCTTACAATATTCGGCGATACACTTACGGAAATTCTCAGATTTTGCGCGCCTGTCCATCCAAAGAACGAGCGGTTGATACCCGCCTCCATAATCTTGTTTGAAGCGCTCAGATAAGACTGCGGATAAACCGCATTCGTAGGATCGCCGCCAAACCAAGAACCTCCCGTCGAAGAGTAAACCCAGATATGCGTGAGACCCGCTTGAGAATTAAATACCTCAATCTGTTTTTCCGACCAGTGATTGGTGCCGGGGACCTTCCCGTATTCAGTTCCCAGTCCTACCGAGTTCCCTGTCGACACAGTGTCCGCGCCATGCCAGCTCATCCCTGTTCCCGAAGCGCCGTCCGTGTCCACGGAAATAGAGAAGTGGGGCCGATTTGTGGCGGACATATCGGCCATTCGCGCATAGAAGAAAATTGTATTTTCATCCGCCTTGACTCTGAACTCGCGCAAGTCAAAATCCGTGTACGGCGTGCCGAATTCATTGTCCGTGCGTTCGTCCGCGCTCTTGTCCGTCCATATCCACTCACCGTTCGAAATCACCGCTGTGTTTGCCAGCGTCGGCGCAGTGCCGATCCAATCCGCGTTATTCCCGTCGATGTTGATGGCGCCCGCGACCACATAAGTGCTGTTGCCCACACTCGCCAGATTTTCCGCATTATCCATGGCGCAGACCGCGTAATAGTAAGACGTGCCCGCCGCCAGATTTGCGTCCGTATCCGAATAACTCGACGCCGCCGCGCCCACAGTGGCCGTTGTCGCAATCACTCCGTAGAACTGCGTCCCGCGGTTCGCGTCCGTAATCGCGCCCAGCGACGAACGGTAAACCCGATAGCCGCGGATACCGCTCGGCGTATCCGACACACCAGTCCAAGTCACATCAATATTCACACTGCCGGAAACCGTCCTGTTCGGAGTCGGAGTCAACACCGCAGGAGTAGTGTTGTCAACCATAAACGCAAACCCGCCGCCATTGACCGTGGTAGTGGACCCCTGGTTTCCATCCGCATCGATCGCCGACACACGCCAGTAATAAGACGCGCCGAAAGCCAGCGAAGGCATTGTATAGTACGTCACGCCCTGCGGCATCTGCGCAGAAAGATAATTAGTCCCGTAAGGCAGCAGCATCCCGCCAGCGCTGAACCCGGAATCCGTCGAAACCTGCAAACGGAACTGCTGATTTTCCGCCGGATTTGAATCGGAAAGCGTGAAATAAAGTTTAAGCGCCGCAGTGTTCGTGCTCAGCCACCGGTTGAACGGCACCGACGAACCCGCGATATCCTGGTACGGCAGAGAAGGCGCATCCGGAGGCGCCGATAAAGTGAACGAAGAATTCAGCACACTGCTCAGCGCGCCACGCCGGTCGCGTGCAAACACGCGCCAGTTGTAAGTGCCGCTGTCCAATGCTGCTGGCACCTGCCACCGCGACGTGGACACATTGACACGGTAGGTGAGGTTCGCAGAGTTGTCAGCCGTGATGGCCTGCGAATCAATTTCCAACATATAACTCCGCACCGCGTCGCCCGCATCCGCATCAGTGGATTCCTGCCAGTACAGCACCGGCTGTGCGCTTGTAATCGTCACCGCGTCAGCCGGACTCGGACTCGTCGGAGCTGTCGGCACAGTGTTGGATATCGCCCCCGTAGCGCTGACCAGCAATCGCACCCAGAAATCCGCGCTCCCGTCGCGGATATCGTTGCTACACGCCGTAGTCTTGCCGCTCCTGTATTCCGCGTTGTCCGTCACGTTGAAATTCGCGTCATTGTGATACTGCCCCGCCGCAGAGCCCGACGACATCTTCACAATGCCCATCGAGTCCATCAGGTCCGACGTCCCTGCAAAACCGCCGCCCGCGTCATAGTCCACCGTCGTATCGCCGCCTGTAGGCCCGCTGACAACCGGATTATTTTCAAACACACCGATAGAAATAGTTGCAGACGAAGCCCCGTCCATTCCCAGACTGCTGCGCCGCACCCTTGCCTCAATGAAATCCTGCGCCGTTGAAATCGCAGCCGAACTGAACGCCGGCACAACCCACGCCGTGCGGTATAGCCACGGACGCACATTACTGTCGTCCGCATGGAAACTGATATTATTTTCACCGTATCCCGCGTAACCCGTGTACGGCACCGCAATAGTCACCGACGACACTTCATTCCCGATAAGAGTGCTCCCTGCCGTAGCCGAATCATCCGCCATCCAGTTCAGACCCGATCCGCTCACCGTGTCCGTATCCACCGAAACCGCCACATGCACCTTACTCGAATTCGCTGCGCCGATATCTCTGAACTTGAAATAGAAATAAACATACTCATCATCCGTCAAAATGCGTGCTTCGTTCAAGTCCAGTTCCGGGTCATACGTACCGTCCTGCCTCTCGTCCGTGCTCATGTCACTCCAAATCCATTCAGAGCCGGACATCGTTGCGCTGTTGTCTATCGTCCCTGCAACTCCAAGCCAGTCCGCGCCAAAACCATCAACCAGCCGCCGCGCCGTGGTTACCGACGTGCTGTTAGAAACATCCGCCTCATTTCCCGCGCCATCCACCGCGCTCACCGCATACGAATAAGCCGTATCCGTCGATGCAGTATAATCAGTGAACGCACTCACCGTCTCAGTTGAGTAGACCAGCAGGAACGAAGCGCGGTTGGCATTCGTAATCGCCTGCACACCCGGCGCACGGTAAATCCGGTAGAACGTAGCCCCGCTCACCGCCTCCGAACCCGGCGTCCAGGAGAGATTTACAGAAGCCGTGCTCGCGTCAACAGATTTGACCGCATTCAAACCCGCAGCAGCAGTTGGACTCGTCGCATCAATACGGAAACCAATCCCGCCCGCATTCGCCGTACTCGGCGCACTCACAAAACCCGCGCTGTCAATCGCCCTCACACGCCAGTACCATGTATCTTCCTGCAGCAGAGTGGAATTAAGATAATTGGTGGCGCCCGATTGTAACGAAGCCGTAGCCGGAGCCGTTGCGCTCAGGAACACAAACGAGAAATCGCTGTAAGTGCTGTACTGGATATTAAACTGCAGCCGGTCTGTGGAATTGTAATCCGTCAAAGTGAACGTACTGGTGAACCGCCGGTAATTGGTCCAGGCCGAGGAAGAATACGCCACAAAATTGCCCACATACTGAGACATCCCCGTCGGAGCATTCGGCGCGGTCTGACCGGTCATGTATGCCAGCGTATTGATATTCGCCACATCCACACTCGATTTCCAGATGGAAGAATTAAGCGCCGTGTCCGTGGACTTGATGGCAAACCAGTAAGTGACCGACTCCAGCAGCCCCGTGAACGTATACCCCACAGTAGTCCCTGGCGTCACATTGTCCGTCGAGATAAGCACCGTTGACACCACCCACGAAGACTGCGGCACATCAAAATCAACCGACTTGATAACGGCAACAGAAGTGTACTTGACCACATAATACCCGGCAAATGGGAACGCGGTACCATCATCGCCCGGCGCGCTCCAGTTGAGCGTCACACTCCCCAGAGACGAACCCGAAATCGCCGTAATATCCGAAATCGCGCCCGGCGGCTGAATGTCCCCTGCCGAACCGGATGAAAGCCGGTTCACCCCGCTGACGGACCAGTCAGACGTGCTTCTCACCCCGTCGAAAGTAGCCACCGCAAAATACCATGTAGTCTTTTTCTGCAGACCATTTATCATGTACCCCATTTTGGAGCCCTGCGTAGTGAACACACTGGTGGAAACCGTTACCGTCGAAGTCTGCGGCGGCGGCGAGTTAAAGTTCGATATCGCGCCGCGCGACGAATACTTGATAACAAAATTACCCTTGAACGGTCCGGTAGTCCCGTCCGCGCCCGGCGCCAGCCAGTTCAGTTCAATCGCCCCGTCCGCCGCGCCGCGTAGTGCAGACAGACTCGACACCGCCTCCGGCTTTTCGTCGCGCGCGAAATAAATACTGTCCGCGTAACCGGTAGTGATTGGAACAGCCCCGTCGCTGAGACGCAGCTGCAGTCTCATTTTAGTAGTCACAGCATTGGCCACCGTAGATTGATAGAGGAACGTCCAACTTGCCCCTTCAAGAGTAATAGTACTGTTGTTGCCGCTAAAATTCGCCGCGGCATCGCCCGGCATAACGCTGACACTGGTAACCGCGATACCCCACCCTCTTCCAGCTCCGGATCCTATTGCCTCAGACACTTGGAAGAATCCGGCGTAGTAGTAAGTGGTACCGGGTGTTACCGGAATATCCTGCCTCAAAGATTTTGCCGTCGTGTTTACCGTATTCAGTTTGAATCCATAGGCCCCCGCATACACCGGCGACGTAATCACAGCGCCTGTTGATTTTGGATTGCCCGCCGGATCACCAGTCAAATGCCACGGAGTCCACGTGCTGGCAGAAACTTCAAAATCAAAGTTGCCTAGCAGATTGCTCGGATACACCGGCGGCGCAATGATAATCCACCCCGCATTATTATTCCCCAAATTCAGGGATGTGTTCGCCGTGATAGTCCCGCCGAACGCGTTACCGTCCCGCACCTTCACATAACCCAGCGTGCGGTTCCCGTTCAAAATCGAAAGCGACCATTTCTGACCGTTCGCCGCGCCCAGCAGACTCACCTCGCTCCCGACGGACCCGCTCAGATTCAGCGCATTCTGAATAGTCTGAGTGCTGTTGCTCTGGAAAAGGAAAGTTTTCCCGACCGTGTTATTGTTAAAAACATAGAACGTCGTATTCCCGGTAATCGAACTCGCGCCCGCGTCATAGAAAGTGACCGACGACGTGCCCGCAGTGAACGTACCGGAACTCGCCATATTCCAGTCACCGGTCAATTTGATTTCGCCCGGAGTCGCGCCCGACGCGTCAATCGTGCCGAATATCTTGACGCTCCCCGTCGTGTCCAGCACCGCGCCGTTCGTCACCGTCAGCGTGGCGCCCGAGTTGACAAACAATTCGGCGCGCACAGGCAGCACCGCGCACACCGTCAGCGCAGCCGCACTGCACATCAACCCGATTATTTGTTTCAACTCTTTCATATCATCCCGTTGTTATCGATATCCCTTTTATTGTTGAGAACGCACCAGCACCCACGCCTTCTGCACGCCTGTGTAACTTGCCGCGTTCGTAGTGCGGTAACGCACATTAAAAAGCCGCATTCCCGACCACGTATAATTTGTCCAGGCCGATTCAAAGTTCCCGTACCCGGACTGGCCGCCCGTCACCGTATAGCTGATTACCGACGATGCTCCAGTCGTGTCGTAGAGCTCGACAACAGAATCATTCGCGTCATTATCCGCCCTGAAAATCAACTTAATCTGACAAGCGCCATTGACCGAGTGCCATGCTCCGTCTATCAGCAAATCACCATGAGGCACACTGACCATCGAGGTATTGTTAGTCCAGTCAATCGTCGACGCGTCGTCAGGATTCGGCGATACCGCCGCATAGCTGGTAATAATGTTCGGCGCGGAAACCGGCACCACTACTGTCACCGATGCGCCCGTCACTTCCAGCAGTTTCGTTGTGCCGGTAGAAACCAGGAACTGGTGCCCGGTCGTACCTGCAGCGTTTGTCACATGAAGTCTCATGCTCGGAGCGTTCGTGCCGACACCGACTCTCCCGTTGCTCGTGTCAACATTAAAAATGGATGTACCCGCCGAATTCTGCACACCGAACCCCGTCACAGAATTCGTATAAGTTTTCGCTGTCAGATTCCCCGCCGCCAGACGCGACAAAGACACATCCCGGTCAGTGGTACCGTCGCCCCATTCCTGCAGACCGCCGGCAAACAAAGCAAAGCGGTAGTATCCATCGCCCGTCACCCTGCTTGCAAAAGACGTGGACCCGCCTGTCGCACCGATATTGGCAAACCATCCCGCATTCGTCACAGCAGTCACAATATTCCCGGCATTGTCCTGAATCTCCAGCAAGTCCGCGCTCTGACTCGCGCTCAACGCCTGCACAATCAATCCAACCTGATTGTCCACCGCGGTTCTCACATGCAGTTTCGCGTTCGGCGAAAGCGTGCCCAGCGCAACATTTCCCGTGCTCACGCTGAACCCGTTCACCACAGTCGCAGACCCAATCACCAGCAGATTGCCGTCGGAGTCCACACGTCCCACCACCTGATTCGCCGAGTCAATCACCTGAAATGCCGTTGACCCATCCGCAGTGGACATTTTCGCGCGCACGTCCGTCGCGATTACATCCCGCTCCGCCGACAGACCACATACGGCAAGCGTGATCAATCCCGCTCCCAACATTCTCTTCCATCTCCTTTTTATTGTTCTTCCCCAATGTTGATTCATGTTTATTCTCCCTTTGATGTATTTTCCGGTGATGGGCATACCGTCAAGCATGCCTCACAGTCAATGTTCATTGCGCTGTATTCTGCTCCTCTTTTTCGTTGATGTCCAGCAGTTTCCGCACCTTCTGCATCAGCACACTGTTTTCCATGGGTTTGGCCAGATAATCGTCTGCGCCGCATTCCATGATCTTCGCCTTCATCTCCGCCGAGTCATACCCCGTGATTGCCAGCACATTGATGCCGATAAGAGCCGGGTCCTTGCGGATTTGGCGGCACACCTGAAACCCGTCCACGCCCGGCAGCATCAGGTCAAGAATGACCAGGTCCGGGTAGAACTCGCCAAGTATACGTCCCGCCATAAACCCGTCCGTAGCCAGTTTCACCTGCCAGTGCGGATACTTGAGACCGATCAGTTCCGCCACCAGTTCGCCCACCGCAGGTTCATCGTCCACGACGAGGATTTTCTTCGAGCGCGACTTGCCTTCCACTTCCGCCTTAATGTCCGGCAGAGAAAGACCGCGTTTGCTGAGCGCCTGAATCTTAGCAATACGGTCCAACGTTTCCTGCCGGGAATAAAGACGGTGTCCGCCGTCCGTGTATCCTGCAACGCGAAGCAGTCCCACATCCGTATAATGACGGATGGTGGAAGGCAGCACCTTCGCCACTTCCGCCACTTCGCTGATCTTAAGCAGTTCTTCGTCTGTCATTTTGTCGCTCCTTCTCCCCCAACCATAGAGACTGGCATTCTTTTTTCCATTCTCTATTTTCTATCCTCTTTCTTATGCCGCGGCAGTGACGAGTTCGCCCGACATCGCAGCTTTTTCAATCACCACTTTTGTTTCCTGCAGAGTGGGACGGCTGCCGTTCATCTGTTTGATGACTGCCATTCTCACGGAAACCTCGTCCTGGTCATACAGACGATATCCGCCCTGAGTTTCCGCCACCACAGGCAAAAGCCCGATGTCCGTGTAGTACCGAATGGTAGTCACAGGCACACCCAGCCGCCGCGCCAACTCGCCAATCTTCAGCCAACCTCTGTTGAGTCTCTCATGTTTTGGCATTTTACTTCCTCCTTTTTAGCTCTTGCTTTGCTCCAACCCTAAACTATCCAGCTTACTGCTTACTTCTTGTTTCACCCCAAAAAAAACCCAGACCCACTGCTATTAAAAACAAGCAGAGGATCCGTTATTCTTAACTTATAAAAAAGATCGTCGGTGAACCGGCCAGGAAGAAACTAAGAAACGCTATTGTTAATAGAACCGTCCCATTAACACTAGCGTTAAAATTACTGAGCTTTTCTGCAACCTTTTTAAACTCATAATCCTGCTTAAAATATAGCAGGATTAAGGGTTTTTGTCAATATATGGCTTAAAATAGTTCTCTGTCCCAATTTACCTTTCGCAAGGGGGTTATTCAGGTCCTTTTATGAACGTTCTGAGCTGTTTTCCCATCAAGCCCAAAAACAGGCCGGCAGACGCAGTCACCATGCACGGTAAAACCGCTTCTTTCATACCGTTCAAATTCTGCAGTTTTCCCGTAAAATACAGCCACCAGAAGGCCGCCACCCCGGACAGCAGGCATTCCACCGGCAGGTACACTACGTTCCTTTCCCTTAGTATGCACACGATACCTGCGCACAGACCCAGCATTATATAGGGATACACCTTTTCGCGGAAAAACAAGTCGGATTCCGTGACCGATTCAGACCACGCGCTGAAATCTGCGTCCCCCCCGCCCCGCATCACCCACCACACCTGATAAATCCTGAACGCCGTGAGACTGAGAACTATCCCCCACACCACAGCCCACATCCGCCTCTTCAAATCTTCGTCGTCATTCACCGATACAGAAACTATCAGTCCGAAAACAAGCACCGGCACAGCGGCGCAGACCAGGTACACTGCATTGAAAAAAAGCGCATTGCCCATATCCACAAACACAAAGTAACGGATGACTTCCAGCAGACATTTCTCCGCTGTCTGGCCGAACACAAACGCCAGCGCTATCGATAGCCCGATCAGCGCAAATCTCAGCGGCGCTATCACCGGCGTACCGCTTTCCAGTCCTGAATGTCCAGCGACGGGTCTGTACGAAGCCCGCACGCAGCAGCCGCTTTCATTCCCATCAGTTTTATTTTCAGATAGGCCGCAGACGCCACCATGGCCGCATTGTCCGTGCACAGTTCGCGCGTGGGCAGACTCAGCCGGATTTTTCTCTTCAAACTTTCCGTGCGGAACCGTTCGCGCAGTTCGGAGTTTGCCGCCACTCCGCCTCAGACAATCACCTGCTTCACATTCATTTCATGCGCGCAGTCCAGCGTCTTGTTCACCAGCACATCCACAACCGCTGCCTGGAACGATG
>CAYHWZ010000077.1:0-8703 GCA_964359975.1 uncultured Elusimicrobia bacterium
CCCGAAGGGCACTTAACAACAACTAAAAAAACAAGGGCATGAGATACTCATCGAGGACTTTACTCTTTTCTCATCCCTCATCCCTCATCCCTTTCCCTTCTTCCTTCCCCGCCTGCCGCTGGATTTCGTACAAGATTATCGCTGCGGCGTTGGACACGTTCAGGGATGTCACTATCTGGCTTTGGGGCACGGCTATCAGTTGGTCGCAGTTTTTCTTTAAATGCGGGCGGATGCCGTTTTGTTCGTTGCCCATGACGACTGCAAGGGGAAACTGGAATTGTACTTTGTCCAGCGGGGTTCCGGATGCGTCGGCGCCGTATACTGTGTATCCGGATTCCTTCAGCCGTTCAACGGCTACGCCGAGGTTGGCGATTTCTATCGTTGGTAAATGGTGCAGGGCACCGCTGGATGCTTTCACCGCGGCCGGGGTGACTTCGGCGGAACGGCGCGTGGGCAATATCAGCGCGGATGCTCCCAAACATAACGCGCTGCGGGCTATGGCTCCCAAATTGTGCGGGTCCTGGATTTCGTCGAGCAGCAGTAAATATTGATTGCCGGCGGCTCTGGTTTTTAAAAATGTTTTCAAGTCATGGGTCTCGGGGCGTGCGATTTGTGCGGCTACGCCTTGATGGTGCTCGCCGCAAAGTTTGTCCAATATATGGCGCGGGTTTTTTTCAATCGGGATGTTTTTTTTGCGCGCCAGGGTCACGATTTCCTGGACTCCGTTCTGGTCCGCTGTTTCGGAAATAAGTATTTTCGACGGGAGAGTGGGGGAATTCAGCAGTTCCAGTACTACCCGTCGTCCGTAGGTCCAGTCCATTATTTCTGTGTCCTCACTCTTCGGTTTCCATTTCTACCGGTTTCCGCGCGGCGTGGTCCACTGTGCAGAATTCGGTCGGTTCAGTGCCGGTCTTGAATGCTTCCAGCAACACTTTGGGACAGCTCGGTAATGCCAGCAGGCCGGTGACGCGGTCGATTTTCACAAAGTTGATGCCGGACGGGACAGCAAAATCTCTGGGCGGGATATTTTTGTGCGCCAATCTCATGAATTCGGCCCACCAGGGCACGAGTACTCCGCCAGCGGCGAGTTTTTTTCCCAGGGGTGCGAAATCATCGTATCCCATCCACGCTCCGCACACCAGGTCCGGTGTGAACCCGACGAACCACAGGTCGCGCTGGTCCTGGCTGGTGCCGGTTTTGCCCGCTGCGGGACGTCTGATTTCGCGTGCGGAACGGGCTGTGCCTTCGTTGACTACGGCTTTGAGCAGGTTGGTGATAAGGAAATTCAGGTACGGCGGGACAGCTTCGCTCTGTTTGGGAAAATTCTCTTCCAGCACTTTACCATCGAAGTCCACGACTTTTGAAATGAAGTAGGGTTCGGTGCGGATACCTTCGGCGGCTATGGTTCCGAAGGCGCTGGTGAGTTCGAGCAGTGTGAGCACGGATGTGCCGAGCGAAAGTGAAAGCACGGCGTCCAGCGGGCTGAGGATGCCGAGCGTGTGGGCCCATTCCACGACTTTGTGCGGGTTCAGACGGTCAATGAGGCGGATGGAAACAATGTTCCGCGAAAAGGAAAATCCTTTGCGCAGGGTGACGGGCCCGAAATATTTGCCGTCATAATTTTTGGGTACCCAGACTTTGTCTTCTTCCAGCGCGGAGGTGGCTTTGAGTATGGAATAATAATCCGTGGCAGCTTCGATGAGGCGCCAGTCGTGTCCGTCGTTGGCAAAGGCAACGGGGAGGTCGTCCATGGTGGAGGCCGCAGTCATGCCGCTGTCGAGCGCGGCAAGCCAGACAAATGTTTTGAACGCGGACCCTGGCTGGCGCTTGGACTGTGTGACGCGGTTGTACTGCGACTCGGCAAAACTGCGCCCGCCGACCATCACGCGCACTGCGCCGCTTTTGGGTTCAATCGCCACGAGCGAACCTTGCACGGGTGTGATGGTGGTGGACGGTTTGACGGTGAAATGTTTGGACACGGTGCCGGACTTGCGGAGCGTGTCGGTCTTTTGTTTGGCGCGGAGGTATTCGGCAACTGGTCCGTGTTCTTTGTCAAACGCAGCCAGCGCGGCGGCCATGACTTTTTCCGCGGATTCCTGCATTTCCAGATCAAGCGTGGTGTGGATGGCCAGTCCTCCTCGGTAAAGCAGGTCCGCGCCGTACCGCGCATCGAGATGTTGGCGCACGTTTTCTATAAAGTAAGGCGCGACTGCTGCAGGGGGCGGAGACTTGCGCGCTGTGGACGGCTGTGCAAGAGCCATTTGTTCTTCCTGCGGGGTGATATATTTCATCTGGCGCATGCGCATGAGCACTGTGGCGCGGCGGTTCATGGACCGCTGAGGATTGTTGAACGGCGAATAATAACTCGGCAAACGCGGCAGTCCGGCAAGCAGGGCGGATTCGGGCAAGGTAAGTTCCTCAACGGGTTTACCGAAAAATATGCGCGCGGCCGCTGCCACTCCGTATGCCCCCTGTCCGAAATAAACCTGGTTCATGTACATCTGCAGGATTTCCTGTTTGCTGAACCGGCGCTCAATCTGGATGGCAAGCAGAAATTCGCGCACTTTTCTGGCAAAGGTGCGTTCCTGTGTCAAGAAAATCAGTTTGGAAAGCTGCTGTGTGATGGTGGACCCGCCCTGCACGACTCTGCCGGCAAGAAAATTTTTGACTGCGGCGCGGATGAGTCCCCGCGGTGAAATGCCCCAGTGCTTGAAAAAACGGTCGTCTTCAGTGGCGATGAACGCGTTCTGCAAATCAACGGGGATTTTGTTGAGCGGAATCCAGACGCGCCGCTCGGTGAAAAGTTCCGAGATGACGTTTCCTTTGGAATCGTAGACGCGGGTGGTGAGGTAGGGGAGATATTCGTCGAGCGAACCGACCGCGGGCAGACTCTCGGTCAGTTGGCGCAGCGCTGCGGCCGCGGCCAGGATGCAGATGCAGATGAGAATGGAGAGCAAATAAACAGTTTTACGACGCATGGTTCCATTATATCAAATCAGGTGTGCGGCATGACTAAATACAGATAGCGATGAGCGCTTCCAAGGTCCGTCATTCCGGCGAAAGCCGGAATCTATTGCTTCAAAAATGCACAAACCAGTCTGGATACCGGCTTTCGCCGGTATGACGGACCATTTTTCAACCGGAATATTCCCGGCTCTTGCCAGCGCCCGCACTATTTATGTATATTAAAATCAATCATGATTTCTGCGATTTTTATTATTGCGGCCAGTTTGTTTTTGTCCTACACCAACGGGGCCAATGACAACTTCAAAGGTGTTGCCACGCTTTTCGGCAGCGGGACTACAGACTACAAACGCGCGCTGTATTGGGCCACGGTCACCACTTTCGCCGGTTCGCTCACGGCCATCGCCATTTCACACGGGATGGTCAGCGCGTTCAGCGGAAAAGGTCTTGTCCCGGACATTCTGGTAAACGCGCCGTCATTCCTGCTCGCAGTTTCTGCAGGAGCCGCACTGACCGTCGGACTGGCCACAATCACCGGATTCCCGGTATCCACCACTCACGCGCTGGTTGGTGGTCTCATCGGCGCTGGTTTTGCCGCTGGGGAATCTGTGCAGTATCACAATCTGACCGGCGCATTTGTCCTGCCGCTTTTGTTGTCTCCGCTGTTGTCCATGTTTCTGTCCGTTTTGATTTATCCCGCTTCCAAAATTTTCGGCAAAGTCTGCGGTATCAGCGAGCAAACCTGTATCTGTATTGACGGTAAAGACGAAATCGTCCATTTTTCGCCCGGCGGCGCGGCTGTGCTAAAGTCCACGGGACTTGTTTTGACCATGGACCAGATGTCTCTTTGCCGCAGTGAATACCGGGGCGCAATCATGGGCTTGAGCGTGCACAGAATGTTGAGCGGCATGCATTTCATTTCCGCCGGTGCCGTCAGTTTTGCGCGGGGGCTGAACGACACTCCCAAAATCACCGCGCTTTTGGCAGTGTCTCAGGTGTTGAGGATGGAAAACAGTTTTTTGGCTGTGGCAGTTGCCATGTCGCTCGGCGGTCTGCTCAGCGCGCGGAAAGTGGCGCACACCATGAGCCGCAAAATCACAGCCATGAGTCACGGTCAGGGTTTCAGCGCCAATCTTGTGTCTGCCGTGCTGGTGTTGACCGCGTCGCTTTTCAGTCTGCCTGTATCCACCACGCACGTCACTTGCGGTTCGCTTTTCGGGATTGGTTTTGTGAATGGTAAAGCTGATTTTTCCGTTATCCGCAATATTCTGCTCTCGTGGCTGGTCACGCTCCCGCTTTCCGCATTGCTGGCGTACACAATATTCACCGCGCTGTAAATATCCGAGTCATCCCTTTCAAACCATTCACAAATATACAATATCCTTGTCCGCATGCCGGAGTGAAAGGAACAGCAGGATGTAGTCTCTGATGTGGCGTGTGAGCAGAAAATTTTGGCGCACATGTTCACGCCCGTTTTCGCCGAGTTTTTTCGCGTAGTCCGGCGACTGCAGGAGCTGTTTCAGCCAAAACGCCGTGCCTTCGATGGAATGAGTCAAGATGCCGGAATATTTGTGCGCTATTTGGTACGGGATTCCTCCTACTGCACTGGCAATGACGGGTTTGGCTTTCCACAATCCTTCGGAAACTGTCAGTCCAAAACCTTCCTTGAGCGATTTTTGCAGGATCACCGTGGAACCTCTCTGCAGAGCGTTGATTTCCAGATTGCTCGTCGGCGGCAGGCAGAGCACGTGGATGTCCGGGTCGTCCGCGGCTTTTTCCAAGACCTCAGCCATCACTTTGGCGCCTTCCGGATCGTCGGTCGCAGAACCGCCGGCTAACACGAGCTGGCAGTCCACATAAGGTTTGACCATGCGGTACGCGTCTATCACGCCCGACGGGTCTTTGAGGTAATCGTATCTGGACACCTGCGTGACAATGGGTTTCTCCGGGTCGATTTTGAACTGTGCCAATGTTTCGTAAACGGTTTTTTGCGGGAGGAACTTGTTCTTGTCACTCAAGGGGTCTATGGACGGCGCAATCAAGACCTGTTTGCACGTCAGCTTCTGTGAAAACGTGGGGGAAGAAAATGCGCAGGCGTCGTAATCTTCGACAAAAGGCCTGAGAAAGTCCCAGACGTCGTCGCTGCGTTCGGAAAGGTCGATATGGCACCGCCACACCCAGCGGTTGTCGTATTCTCTCCGGTGACGCACCAGAGCCGCGGGCTGGGGGTCGTGCACGAACACTACGTCCGAGTCCAGCGATAGGTCAGGGACATTGCTTTCCACAGTGTCCATATAAGTCTGAAACTCTTCCCGTTCAAATGTTTCTTTTTTGCCGTGCAGGGCGTTGTGGAACTTTTTAGTCACGGCAAAGAATTTGTCGCCGCCTTTGATCACTTCCCACTTTACGTCAAGGCCTAGGTCTCTCATGAGCAGCACCATCCGGCTCAAAATCTCGGCCACGCCTCCGCCCACAGATGTGGAATTGATATTGACAATCCGCGTGCCCCGCAGTTTGTCGGCTATCATGCAGATTTCGTCCACTTCGTTCTTGCCGGCTATCGGCGCATATTCATTGAGCAATAGCATGTCCCGCTCCTTTTGACATCTGTTCCAGCCGCCGTTCCACCAGCCGGACAATCCTGCCGCGCAGTCCTTCCAGCGTCTGTGTGTACGGGTCGAGTCCGGCTATGTCGCGCGCCAGCTGTCGTTCGTCCAGCGATTTGTCCAGCCAGTCGGAAAAATCATTGATTCCCAGCGGCGGCCGCATCCGCGCTTCAAATACGTGGTAGTAAATCGAGTGGATGCTGACTTTTTTCAATGTCTCGGCAAATTCCGCCAGGTCGTGCGCCTCGTACGGGGTCTGCAATACAAATGTGATGGACTGCATGAAATAAAATTCTTCGCCCGGCATGGCCTGTCTCGGATGCTGAACGTGTTTCAGATGGTTCTCAACGGTGATTGCAATTTTTTCGCGCAGGTCGTGGACGGATGTGAACCGTGTCGTGTCAATGGCGGAAAGCTTTTCCGCGAGCCGTTCGTCCTGCAGCGCCGCGTTCACCCAGTAGGCGAAATCGTTCGGCGGTTCGGGCGAAAGGGACTGGTGCTGTTCGAGGAACCGGTGTGTATGATAAAAGATGGCCGAGCCGGGTACCTCTCTCAGACAGACCGCTAGCTCGGCCAGGTCTTTGGCTTTCCAGTTCGTGATGCGCGTCAGATTCGATTGTGTGGCGAACTTGAAAACGGTTTTTGCTGCGGGCAATGTCATTTTGACGCCTCCAGTTTTGCGGGTTCAGCTTCCGCTGGCGGTTCTCTGCCTGCTCCCATTATCGTCATGAAAGAAAGAAACCGCTCGACTTCGGACACGTCTTCCAGAAAATATTTGGCCGCGGAATTTTTGTCGTATCCGACTTTGATGGTGATGCCGCGTTCCGCCAGCGCGGTGAATGCGTCTTCGTCCGTGCGGTCGTCGCCGATATATACCGGCAGAGATTCCGGGTCTTCGTGCATCAGTATCCATTGGACCGCTCTGCCTTTGTCCCAGTCCAAGTACGGACGCACTTCCAGAGCTTTCATGGATTCGGTCACGATGATTTTTTCCGTGTTCAGCCACGGTGTCACTCTTTTGACGAATTCGGCGCGCAGAGCCGCGGTCCATTTGTCGTCCACCAACCGGAAATGAAAACACAGCGTGATCTCTTTGTCCTCGACGAACGAGCCGGGGAAAACTTTTCCCATGCCGTGCACCGCGGACGCCACTTCTTTCAGTGTCCTGCGGAACTCTTTTGTCTTGGCGTGCGTGTAGCAGAATCCCGGTCCTTTCAGTTCCAGTCCGTGATTTCCGGCGTAAATGATGTTGTTGAGCAGGACCATGCACTCGATTTCCGACAGTTTGCGGCCGGTAATCACTCCGACGGAAAATTTGGGGTTCGCCGCGAGTTTGGAAAGTATTTCGCGCGTGGATTCGCGCAGATTCGCCTGCGACGGGCGCGGCATGATCGGCGCCAGTGTACCGTCATAATCAAGGAAAAAAAATGTGTGCGGCGCCTGCAGTATCTGCAGTCCGATCTTCCGTTTCATCAGGTCCGTTAAATGATACATGGTCAGCGCACCGCCTCCGCGGTTCTGGTTTCCGGCAGTCTGGCCATGGCTGAAATCAGCTTGGCAGCCCACAGGTAAACATTTTTCTCCCGGACAATGGCGCGCATCTGGCGCATACGGTGTCTCCGTTCCGGTTCGCCCATTTCAACCGCCTGCCGGATAGTGTCAGCCATGGATTCAATATCGTACGGGTTGACAATCAGCGCGTCGCGCAGTTCGCGGCTGGCTCCGGTGAACTGGCTCAGTATCAGCGCGCCGCCCTCATCATCTCTCGACGCGACGAACTCTTTGGCCACCAGGTTCATCCCGTCGTGCAGAGACGTCACCATGCACAGGTCGCAGGTTTTGTAGAACGGGTATATCTCCTTGTGGCTGTGCTGTCCTTTGAGCAGTACGATGGGCTGCCAGTCTTTGGTCTGAAACCGCCAGTTTATCCGTTCAGCGGTCTTTTCCACTTCCGCGACAAAGTCCTGATACTTCTGGATGTGTGTCCGGCTCGGCGCGCCCAATTCCACAAAAGTGAAATCACCGATATATTTCGGATACTTTTCGAGGAACCGTTCAATCGCTCTGAATCTTTCAATGATGCCTTTCGTATAGTCCAGCCGGTCCACTCCCACAGCCAGGATTTTGGGGTTGAGTCCGTATTCGCGGCAAAGTGTTTCTTTCAAGGTCTGCCGGTTTTTCAGCGGGTCTTCCTTATGGCCGTTGTCATCGGTTCCGGAAACAGAGTTCACGCTGATGGGGAAAGGACGGACCAGGGTGCGCCGTCCTGCCCGCTCGACGGAGAAGTGTTCCCAGTCAATCTTGCATTCCAGCGTCGTGTCCACAGTGTCCAGAAAATTGTTGCAATGGAACTGCGTATGAAACCCCACAATGTCCGCGCCCAGGAGTCCTTCCAATATCTCTTTTTTCCACGGACAAATGCTGAACGATTCCGGGTTGGGCCAGGGGATGTGCCAGAAGACCGCAATGCGTGCGTCCGGTTTTGCGCTGCGCACCAGTTCCGGCAGCAGCGCGAAATGATAGTCCTGTATGAGTACCATGGGAGACTCTTCCATCCCGATTTCATGGAGGAGCGAATCCGCAAACTTCTTGTTCACTGTCTGGTAATGGTTCCAGTCGTCCAGCCGGAAAATCGGCCGCGTGTGTGTGATATGGCAGAGCGGCCAGAGTCCTTCATTGGAAAAACCGTAATAGTGTCCGTTCTCCTCTTCTTTGGTCAGCCAGATTCTTTTGAGAGTGTAGGCCGGATCGTCGGGCGGCACGCGCACTTTGTCTTCGCTGTTGACGGTTTCTTTGTCCGCGTCGCCGCTGCCGTGAGCCATCCACAGACCTCCGCAGGCGCGCATCACAGGTTCCAAAGCCGTCACCAGTCCGCTGGGCGGGACTACGCACTTGATGCCCCGCTTTTCACGGACATGCATGTAAGGTTCGCGGTTGGAAACAAGAAAAAGCTGTTTCTCGTTCATCCGTACACGCACATGTTCTTTAAGTTTTTCCGCAGTCCAGAGCGATTCCGAGGAGAGTCGCAGGCGCGCTTCTTCTTCCGCCGAGGTCCGCGCCTCAGCCAGACTCTGCACAATACCGTCCACCTGCAGAGCAAGAGTCCTCAGCGCGTTCGACCGGTCCGGACCAA
>CAYHWZ010000078.1:0-8673 GCA_964359975.1 uncultured Elusimicrobia bacterium
AAATATTCGGCAAACCCGGCTCGCGCAAAGGCGCAGCCCGAATGCTAATGACACTCTCCGGCAAAACACACCGCGTGTACACCGGCACGTCCGTTGTGAATTCCGTTACTTTGAAAACAGCCGCGTCCGTTGACGTGAGCAGAGTGAAAATCCGCAAACTCGATTATGCCGAAGCATTCAAAATCGGCAGCAAACATCTGGACAAGTCCGGTTCCTATGCCAGCCAGGACAAACAGGACCGTCTCGTGGAAAAAATCACCGGCAACTGGCAGACCGTAGTTGGATTGCCCGTGAACACCGTCAACAAATTGATAGCTGAAATTAATCGCCCGGATTAATCAAAATTTTCCAGTTCGTTCTCCCTCGTCTTGCTGCGCCCGCCGCGTGTCCGCCGATGAGGCGGGAAGAGGTGGGAAAAGGAGAGGGCTGGGGTGAGGATTTAAACTCCGGTTTATTCCGACTTTAGAAGATGCGGTTGAGGCAAGTGTTTCGAATTATTCTTAATGAACAGCAGGTCCGTCTGCCAGAGCGCGCCGTCATTACGCCGGATTTGCGAACAAAAATCAAGCAGCCGGAAATCGCGCGCTGACATAAATGCAATCACTTCGCCAATCAGCGGACACCCTTTGTTGATGGGAATGAATGAAGCTTCCATCAGAACAAGTTCCGTATTCTGCAAAGTTTTCGATGCGCCTTTAAGCGCTTCCAGTTCGTAGCCCTGCACATCGAGTTTAAGGAAATCGAGCCGTGCAAATTCCGGATAATTCTGCAAAAGATGGTCAAGAGTGGTCTGGGTTTTTTCCGAATATTGCCGTTCATAATCGCTGGACTCTTCAAAGACCGAACTGCCCGTTTCCATTTCCACAAACCGGACATTCTTGCCGTGTTCCGCCCCGACCAGCGCATCAGAATAGACCACATCATTCAGTTCAGCGCAGACCTTGTTAAGGAACGGCGCCTTACTGCCCTGCGGCTCGACCATGATGACTTTCGCCGAGGGAAAAAAGCGCTTGAACATCTCCGTCCAGCTCCCGCGATACGCGCCGACATCAACCACATACCGCGGCCCGAACCCCCGCTCTTTCAAAACCTGCAGACTCGCCTCATGGCTGGGAAACGGAACCGGTTTTGGAAACATTCTGCGGAACATTTTCTTAATCATAGTGAAATTTATTCTACCATAATCCCATATGCGCTGCACGCACTCAACGCTGAGTTGCCTTGACGCTCCCAACCATTTGGGGTATACTTTAGACAGATTGAAATTTCACTCAAGAATCGGGAGGAATTAATGTCCAAAACAAAAGAACAAGTGATTCAAATGATAAAAAGACTGCCGGACAAGGTTTCCATTGACGACATTTTGGCAGAAATCCATTTCAAGCTCCAGGTGGACAAGGGGCTAAAACAACTGGATGCAGGAAAAGGATTATCGCACAAGACCGTAGAAAAGCGCATGGGGAAATGGCTAAGGAAATAATTTGGTCTCCAAAAGCGGCAGAAGGTTTGGTAGAAATTTGCGACTACATTGCCAAGGATTCACACCACTATGCGGAAATTTTTGCAAAGAAGATTTTCACCATCATAGATAGCGCAGCACATTTCCCCATGTCCGGGCGAATCGTCCCTGAATACGACAACGAAAACATCCGAGAGAAATTTTATCAAAACTACCGCATCGTTTTTAGAATCAAAGGCAATGCGATTGAAATCGTGGCAATCGTGCATGGCGCAAGAATCCTGAAAGATTTATTTTAAGCGCGTCGCCCAAAGGCATGATTTATTTACCGAACAGCAAAAACATATTGCCGACGTTGCACAAAACATTTGAAAAGGAATTTGAAATATCGGAACAGGCGTGGGGTATTCTCCTAAGCACATTTCAAGAACAAGAAAGAATAGGCAAAGGCAATACAACAAATTTGAATCAATGTTTGGTTGATTCCAAGCAAAGGGAGTTATCAGCTTTTGATTTACTACTCAAGAATATCCGACCAAAACGGAATCTATACAGCACTTGATTTTTTGACTGAGTCGCTGCATTTTGCCGGGTAGCGGGAACCAGCACCTTTTCATCCTTCCGTCGCAGGTTTGCACAACCCCATCGGAAAATAATATACTCTTAAGTTACCGGACGGGTGGTCCGCCTCCGTCAAGTCTGCGGCGGACGCAGCGGTTAGTGCTTCGTAGCGGTATGGCACGGGCACAATAATATGTGTCCTCCGCAGTTTTGACATCAGGGACGGGTGGCCGAGCGGTTAAAGGCACAGGTCTGTAAATGCAGCCAACCCCCGACGACAGATATGAACTCAACCTCCCTCTCGTCGGTACGAATAGGTTCCAGTTGGTTCCAGTAGGCTGGATTGGAGTAAGAACAGCTACCCGGCAGCTACCGAATATTCGCTAATATTTTCCAATGATATGGGCTGGTATCCAAAGTAAGAAATTCCTTCATTGAAAATAATCCCTCAAATCTCTAATCCAAGGTAGGTGTTCAAACTCGCCCCTAAATCTCTTCCCAGTTGCCCCCAAGAGCAACAAGGATACCCTTTATTTGAGTTTTGACCGTCGATCTCTACCAAGATATCCCTTTTGCCAAAGAATGAATCTTGGTTGCTCCCAGAGTGGTTATCCCATACCCCTGAAATAACCCATCGTTTCTTTTGGAAGATTTTATTCACCAGAACAATTATCTATACAGGAAGATAATGCCGGACTTGCGATATCGGTAGATCCTTCTGTGTGCTTTAAGAAAGGGTCTTCACTACCATATTTTTACCTTTTCCTGTTATAATATAGTGGTGGACTAAAATGATTGAAACACCAAAGACTAAAATAATTAAAACTCTTACGACAATCTATGTTAAGTTGTTCTGGATACACTTTGGGATTTACTGTGCCGTTGTGGGTTTTTTTCAAACTACAAGGTACAGGATATACGACCTGATTGCTGACGCCAAAATGATAAAATTAATACTTAGTAATTACTCGCCACTTGTCGCTATACCGCATATCTATGGATACTTTGTTGTTAAACGGGCCCTGTATAAACGCTTTTCCTTGTAAACTGATTCCCATACCCTGAAATAAACCTCTCTATTTGCTCTGATCCAAAAATATCCAATAAAATCTCAAGCTCTGTGGCCATAACCAATTTATTTCTATAAGTTTTTGGTGTGAGAACCTATCTCAGGATAGGGTAATGTAAGAAAATTCGAATATTTTTAATTGAGTTCCTTGCGCCGAATTGAATTCGCGGGAATTAAATATTCTGGGAGACTATTCGCAGATATTTGTCAGTGGTTATATTGGCTGGATACTCACGATATTCAAAACGCATGTTGTCAATTGGCTTCGCCGTAAGACTCACGATAACGAACGAAAGTTGAGAATATCTCAAAAGTCAAAAAGTCAGGCGTGGCACCGATTACACTATTCAGTATAGATACTTCGATGGAGGACTTTTATCGTAAATTCGCGTTTTTCAGTTGTGTCGTAACCCGCAATCCACCATTTAGGGAGAAACCCCTCCCTACTCTTGCGATAATAATAGAACCTTCGATGTTTTGAAAAATGGGGATACGAAACAGGTGAGTCCCTTAACCCAAACAATGATTCCACGGCATCGTTGTCCTGAAGCTGATCTGTAATAGACGGATGATATGGGAAATGCATGCTTTTCCAAAGTATAGCGGGATCCCCGCTCCAAAGCTCAGATGCTTTTCCGTCCTTCAAGTTGACTTCCCAGATGCAGTCATCAAGCGTATTTTCCGGGCCTTTCAAAATCGCAAATATTTTTGACCCATCCTTTGATAATCTAATATAATACGAATCAAGTTGAACAATTCCGCTGTGACCCAGAGCCAACTCGGAAACTTTTTGGATTTCACCTAAATTCAAATCGTACGAAAGTAGCCGGTTTGAAACAAGAAAGTATATTTTATTTCCATCTGCAGACCAAATGGGAGAAAGAATATTATCCTCGACAGCATTATTTCCCACTCGTTTAAAATTCCCTCCGGGCGATCTGAAAAACGTAAATTCTTGCTTCTTCTTAATTGAATAAAGCACACCCTCATATTTCAGCACACTGGAATACTCGATTTCCCCCTCAAAGTGGTAACCAGTTATTATTCTAACGCATGCAACCCTTGTTCCATCAGGTGAGATGCTAGGGTGAGAGTAAGAAGTATAACCAGGTTTAAAAAAAGATTGCCAACTAAACCTTCGCTTGCGACTAAGAAGTTTCCTTGTATTTCCACCCAATCCGTTAGTAACATAAATGCTCCATAAATCATCATATACAATAATTTCATCTCTTAGAGAGCTTCGCTCTATACCTGCAAGTGCCATGGGCGAAACTAGTAAGATAAAAAACATACTGCACTTAACTGTTGATCGATTCATGGTATATTAATTTTACGCTCAGTGCGGCTTACCCAACAAGGGCAAATACTCTTCATGTGAAATGGAGGCCATTCATAAGCACATTGCGGCTAACAAAATCTTCTCAAAGATGGAGTATTCGGTGGAGTGGAATAAACTGCAGAATCCTTACACAGTATGGCAATATTTTCCTCACTCATAAATACTATCACTTTCAACCCGTGAAATCCAACCGGCACTGACGAGGTATTTAACAGTAGCCATTTTTAGCAAAATACTCAGTATTCAAAACAAGTCTTGACAAGCGTATTCGCCCTGAAACTCACGATAACGATCGAAAGCTAACAATATTTCAAAGTCAGCAAATTTAGGATCAAGCGAGTTCCTACTCTTGAAATAGATATTTCTCCAAATGGGTTTTCTTGCGTTTAAGGCGAATTGGCAAGGGCGAATCAACAAATTCCCCCGGCATCTCGTCATAGCCGTTTTGTCAGGACAAACCGGAAATCCCCCTCACGGAAATCCCAGGCCCAGTGCCACGTACGCACCGGACGCGTGTACGGTTCGCCGGCAAACAGATTGTGCACTGTTGCGGCAATGAACGAAACTATAATCTGTGAACCGTACAATGCCGCGGCCAACTGCGCATTTATATTTTTCAACTGGTTCTCCTGCTCTGCGGTAAATGTGACACCTGACGGGACCGGGTGGAAGATACGGTATACGAAGTATCCCTGAAAAGCCATGATTTCAAGTCCGTCCTCAGGGTCGTCGCCGACGTAAAGAATACCGGAACCGGGAATCACGAATGATTTCATCGCTGCCATCCAGGGATTTTTGCGTTTACGCGAATTTTTGTTCATCTCATTGCGCACAGTCAAAGACGCGCCGACCATTTGCGAAAAATGAAACGTGCTGATGCCGAAGACCAGCAGATCTTTTTTCCATGCTTCGAACGGCGTGGCGCCTCTTTGTGTGGACTTAATCAAGACAGTACCGTCGGTTTGTATTTCAAAGACTTCCTCGTCGCGCACGGCATCAATGCTGATTTCTCTCAACGCCAGACCGAGCAAGGCGGATTCTGTGACAAACACTTTGGTGCCCTGAACCGGCTTATTGAGCCGGAAAAGCGCCACACCCGGCATGACGCTCGATGTAAAAAATGCGGACATCGGTGTGACCGGCGGCCAGCGGGGTTTGAGAGTCAGCGGAGGAATGGGCGCGTCCATGGTTGAAATGTTGACCGAATCATCAAGTTTCGCAAGCTGGGCCGGCGTAAGACCATGGTTGAGTTCAGGCACTGTGATGGGCCCCAATTCCGTCGTGGATACTGCGGCGCAAAGACCACTCATCAGTTCCGGCATGGAACGCGCGTTGTAAAGCTGACCCTCGCTTTGCTCAGAGACGCAGCCAAGCTCGCGGCTGAAATCCGGATTCAAACTGAACCCCACAACATTTACAGTGGCTTCGATTCCCTGTTCACCCCTCAGCTTGCGGAGCAGTTCGCAGGAATTGCCGAAACAGGATTCTTCTCCGTCGGTGATAAGCACGATTATTTTGCGGCCGGGCCGTTCGGGAAAATCTCTGGCCGCTTGTTCCAGCGCATAGCCCATGGGCGAACCGCCGGTCGGAAACAGTCCGGACAGCTGGGCAAGGAACACATTCGGGCTGGGCGATGAGAATGGCACGAGCAGAACAGAATCGCTGCACGCGTCCTGTTCACTTCGCCGTGTTTTACCGAAAATACGCAAAGCCACGCGCACGTTTTCGCCCCACTTGTCCGTCATTTCTTTGACCACGCTGTAAATCGCGACCTTGGCCATGTCAATTTTCCGGCGGCCGCCTTCGAGGTCGGCCATACTGCCGGAATTGTCCAGGACAAATTCAATGTGCACCAGTTCTTCGCCGTTCACACACCAGGCGTAGTCACAGATACCCGATACCAATACCAGCAAAATCGCCAGAACCGAAACAGATTTGAGTGAAAGCGGGGAACGAGGAGTAATCATTATTCCCCTAACAGCAAAATCAGATTCAGAGCAGCGGTATTGATCATGGGATTGTTACCGGACGACGAGGTTGTCTGCTGCCATTGAAAATTAACATTCAATCCCCACGGCAAATATCCTATGCTCAGCCCCAATGAGACAGTGGTGAACGCCGGCACTTTAGCCTCTATTCTAGCTACGGAGGTTTCAAATTCACGATAACCACTTGTAAACTTAGTTACATTCGAACCGTACTGGACAGACAACACCAACGACGGGTCAACTCTGATTGTTTTGCCCATTATAAATGTATCCAGTATGCCGAACTGTCCGCCCAAAATCAGGCTGTCGCTTTGGGTATGAAAATCCATGGCAGGATATTCGCGCGACATATTCGAAACTCTTGTCACAACATGGTATCTGGTGAATGATTGTAATTGAGTGTATGCTGAATTCATACCCGCGACCAGAGTAAAATTCTTGCGCATGGACTGGACCGGCCTAGCTGCGAGATTTGCGCCGAAAACAAAGTTGAAACCTCCAAGATTGGTCGTACCATCTATAACATTTCTTTCAAGAGTGGATGACGAAATATTGACCGCAGAGCCGGCCTGCGAGCCGTTCAGATAATTCACATCAAACTGTGTGACCAAGTCCAGCGCATCTGCAAGCGCCAGCGGAAACATAAATGATATCCCAGTGCCGTTTAAAGAAACGCTGTTGCTTCTCATGTTGAAGACAGAGCTTCCCAAACCAAATTCAACTCCTCCTTTGCCCAGCATACCTGCAACAAACTTTCCGTCATCGCCGGACAGATCACCGACAGGGACCAACAGATTGGGTTGTTTGGTGAGATTGGTCTGAAGCATGTCGGCGGAGGATTCGTTTTGAGTCAAGAGGAAACTGCAGAAGCAGATTGCGGCAGCAGTCGTCAAGATTCGCATGCGGCATAATCCGACGGCTCCCCTAGCGGGAGATTTGTCAGCGATCTTTTCTAGAAATATTGTCATATCTCAAATCGATTCGAGTGTTTGGAACGTTAGTCAATAGCTACAACTTTGAGTGAAATCCGGGGTATTCTGATTCCATGATATACCGCCTATTTCACAATCCTGGAGGCCTTTATGGGTTTAATATATTTTATCCAAAATGCGCGATAGGATTCCGACCGTTCTTGAAGCAGATAATCCACGGAATCCTGTCGAATATAGTCACTCCTTTTATAGATGTCGATTAAATACCGCGGAAAGTCCAGCGACGCTTCAGCAAAAGTGTTCCCATTCCATTTGTATATCCTCGGCCAGTAAAGTGTCTTATATTCGATTGTCTCGTTACAAACTATTTCATCTTCCCCATCTCTATCCATATCTATAAAGTGTATTCCTTCGCCTGATGAAGAAGGGGTTATGAACAGTTCCTTGAACCCGTCCTTATCCAAGCCCAATAAGAACATTTGGGAGATTCCCGCGCCATTGCCGCCCGCTGACATAAACAGCAATGCTTTGTTCCCTGTTCCCGTAATGTCATATGTTCTAACCAATTGAGTGCCCCAAGAGTACCCGAATTTTAGAAACTTGACCTTTCCCCCTGACCCAGACAAGGCAATATTGCTTGCATCACATCCGGGGCCAGACACCCCCCAAAATATTTCAACTTGGCCATCCCCGTCTAGATCAATTTGTTTTATCATATGCTCACCGGATAAATCGATTCTTTTCTCCACTTCTGCCAAGCTGATATCGGGATTCCTTTTAGTCAAATTCTTGGTCAGTAAATAGACAACCTCAAAATGAGGTTGCCTTAATTTCCCTCTACTGTCCGAAGATCTGTTAGGACTTCTAAAAATACTCAGAATCTTTTCCATCGTCATTATTTGCAGGTCAATGTCTGGGAGCAGGTTTATCTGCTCCGTTATTTGATGGAATCCAATTGGTTCAAGTTCGATGATCCTTGTTAAGAGCTTGTCTAACTCGGTGGTTATCGTATATGGTGATGTGCATTCCCCGACCCACGCCTTGAGACAATCTTCAGACATTTTCTTCGACTGTTCCCAGGTCAAGGCGGAATTATCCTTACTTACAATATCTTCATAAATATCCAATTTAGCACTAAGAGACCCGCTTTTTTGAGCATTCTTAAGAAGAGCTTTTACCTTAACGATATCTGTGGCTTCAACTGGACATAAATGAGATGCTATAATTATTGTTGGGAGGTAGACAAATAGATGAGCGGTTTTTATCTTCATGCTACTTGTTTTCCTATTTTCGCAGGGCTGTCGTCTTACTACACATCCTCTGTA
>CAYHWZ010000079.1:0-8593 GCA_964359975.1 uncultured Elusimicrobia bacterium
TTCTCCCCCAATATCATCCGCCGCAGGGCGAGTCGCTGGACTCGTACCTGGAAAAACTCTGCATGGACGGTCTGCGCAAACGCTACGGTCAGATCACCCCCGCGCTTAAATCGCGGCTCGACAGTGAATTGGCCACCATCCGCAAGATGGGATTTTCTGCATACTTTCTCATTGTGTGGGATTTCATCAAATACGCACGGAGCACAGGTGTGCCTGTAGGCCCGGGGCGCGGTTCCGGTGCAGGCAGTATTGTAAGCTACGCACTCGAAATCACGCATGTGTGTCCGATTAAATACAATCTTCTTTTTGAACGGTTCCTTAATCCTGACCGCCGCAGCATGCCGGACCTGGACATTGATTTTTCCGACGAAGGACGCGAGCGTGTGGTGAATTATGTGAAGCAAAAGTACGGTGAAGGGGCCGTGGCGCAAATCATCACATTCAGCGAAATGCAGGCGCGGCTCGTGGTGCGTGACGTGGGACGCGTAATGGGTTTCACCGTGCAGGAAGTGGACCGCATCGCCAAAATGTTCCCGACAGAAAAAGACATCACCATCGCGTCCGCCATCAAGCAGGTGCCGGAACTCCAGTCCATGTACAAGACCGATGAACGCACCCGTCAACTGCTCGACATCTCGCAGCGGCTGGAAGGTCTGAAGCGGCATACCGGCATTCACGCCGCCGGCACTGTGATTGTGCCCACCGACGGCGGCAAACAAATTTCGGATTATGTTCCTGTGGCGCGCAGACCGGACGAACCTGTCACCACTCAGTTCAACGACAAGTCGCTTGTGGATCTCGGAATACTTAAAATTGATTTTCTGGGTCTGCGCACGCTCACAGTATTAAGCAACGCGGAAAAACTGGTGCGCGCGCGTCATGACCCGAAGTTCGATCTCTACGATCTACCGCTCGACGATAAAAATACCTACAAACTGCTTTCAGAAGCGCATACGCGGGGAGTGTTTCAGCTCGAGTCCGGCGGCATGAAAGACCTGCTGATGAAACTGAAACCGCAGCTTTTTGAGGATATCATCGCGCTGATTTCACTCTACCGGCCCGGCCCGATGGGCAGCGGCATGTTGAACGAATTTGTGCTCCGCCGTCATGCGCAATCCAAAATAAAGTTCGACCACCCGCGCCTCGAACCTCTGCTTAAAGAAACCTACGGTATCATAGTTTATCAGGAACAGGTCATGCAGATTGCGCAGGTGCTCGCTGGGTTTACCCCCGGACAAGCCGACACTCTGCGCAAAGCCATGGGAAAGAAGACGCCGGAAGTGATTCACAAGATGCGCGAAGATTTTCTGAAAGGAGCCAAGAAGGAAGGCGTGGATGTAAAGGCCGCAGAAAAAGTCTTTGACCAGATAGAGCATTTCGGCGGGTACGGGTTCAACAAATCGCACGCCACCTGTTATGCTCTGCTCGCCTACCAGACCGCGTTCCTCAAAGCCAATTTTCCGCCGGAATATATGTGCTCGCTCATTTCATCCGCCATCGGTATGTCGTCGCTCAACCGCGAGCAGGGCAGTAAAGTGGTGGACTACATTGACGAAACAAAAAAGATGGGAATTGAGGTCATGCCTCCGGACCTGCTGCGCTCGGACATGCAGTTCACACTTACGAATGAAGGCAAAGAGTCCAAAGTGCGGTTCGGTCTGCTCGCCATCAAGAACGTGGGTGAAGGAGCGGTAAGTGAAATTTTGCGCGCCAGAGAAGCCGGTCCGTTTCTGTCTCTCTCGGATTTCTGCACGCGCGTGGACACCCGGACGGTGAACCGCAAATCACTGGAATCGCTCATCAAGGCGGGCGCATTTGATTTTTGCGGAGGACCTCCCCGTTCTATCCGCGCGCGCGTGATAAGTTCGCTCGAAAGCGTGCTGGAACGCACTGCCAAACTCCGGCAGGACCGCAGCATGGGCCAGACTTCATTTTTTGACTCGGAGAGCGCGTTTCCCTCGGCGCCATCGTCACCTGACAGCGACCTTGCTTCCGCGGAAGATTGGACCGAACATGAAATGCTTTTCAATGAAAAAGAAGTCATCGGATTTTATATCTCCGGGCATCCGCTGAGCAAATATAAAGAAGAACTAAAATATTATTCCACACACCCGTTGTCCCAACTGCCTCCTAACAGCAATTCGCGTGTGCGCGTGACAGGCGTTATTGCCAGCGTCAAGCGTCTCACCACCAAACAAAGCAAATCTCCCTACGCCAGATTTAAACTAGAAGACATGGACGCGGAACTGGAATGTGTGGTATTTCCGAAATCGTACGCAAGCGGTATCTCCCAACTATTGGTCCCGAACGAAACCGTGGTGGTTTCCGGTCGGCTGAACCATAACCAGATGGGCCGCGAATCCGGCGACGAACTGATCGTGGACGAGATCCTCCCGCTTGAACTCGCGCGCGAATCGCTGGTCAAAAGAATGGTGATAAAAATGTCCACCGCAGGAATGGAAGAGCCGCGCGCGCAGGAAATCAAAAAAACTCTGGCTGCTCATCAGGGAAAATGTCCGGTACAGTTCGTCCTGCAAACCCCGTCGCACGGGAACTACGCGATGGAAACCGGCCTGTGCGTGAAACTTTCCGGCGAACTTTTCCAAAAACTTTCCGACCACCTCGGCGAAAATGCCTGGCGTCTGGTCAAGAAACAGTAGCGTGGGATTATCTTTCCTGAAGGGCTTTCTGGACTGCGCTGAGAATGGCTTGACTGCGGAACGGTTTGGGTATCATGGCGCTGGCATGCGTGCGAATAGCATCGAGCCAGTCTTTTTCTTTTGCCCATCCGCTGACAAAAACTACCGGCAAAGTCGTGTCCCATTCGCGCAGTTCGTTCACCAAATCCGCGCCGCTCATTCCGGGCATCTTTAAATCAGATATGACCAAGTCCACTTTTTCAGACTCCAATAGCTGGAGCGCTTCTTCTCCGCTGGACGCTTCAATCACCTGGAAATTTGCGTGCGACAGGATCTGCCGCATCAGCAGAACAGAACCTTCATCATCATCTACGACGAGGATTTTTTCTCTTTGCCCGACGACTGAGGATTTCATCTGTTTTTTTTGTCGGCCTGTAATGAACAGTCTACCCCCAGAACTTTTATTTGTCAAGACCGGAGCTGATTTATCCCTATGAATCCCGAACTGATTGCAGAACAGGCGGACGAAGGACTGAGACTGGATATTTTTCTGACGCAAAAGTTGTCTGGTTTTTCCCGCAGCCGCATCCAGGAATGGATCGAAAGCGGTGCCGTGCTGTGCGGATCAGCCCCTGCACATTCGGCACGCAAACTGAAACTCGGCGACAAGATATCGGTTTCCATACCTGATGATGAAACCAGCGTCAAAGCTGAAGACATCCCGCTCCAGATTCTCTACGAAGACAGCGACATGATGGCTGTCAACAAGCCCGCCGGTATGGTCACTCACCCTGCCAAAGGACACGCGCACGGCACTCTTGCCAACGCTGTGGTTCACAAGCTGCAGCATTCACGCACCAAACAGACGAAATCAAACCGCATGGGACTGGTTCACCGTCTGGACAAGGATACGTCGGGCGTCCTGCTTATCGGGAAAAACCGCGAAGCAGCAGAGAAGCTCGCGCAACAGTTCAAAGACCGCACTATTTCAAAAGTGTACCGCGCCATTGTGCAGGGGAAGGTAACGCCGAAACGCGGACGCATCGTTGGTTCGCTGGGCCGCGATTTCGATTCCGGCAAGATCGCAGTCAAGACTTCCGGACGCTATTCGGAAACACTATTCAAGGTTTTGGGAAATTTCGGAGAATACTCATATTTGGAAGTGTATCCGCGCACAGGCCGCACTCACCAAATCCGCGTACATCTTTCACAAATCGGTCATCCGGTGATGGGCGACACTATGTACGGAGAAGAGTGCGCTCTGGTAAAGCGCCAGATGCTCCACGCCTTTTCGATTGAATTCGCTCATCCGCGTACATCGCGCCGCAAAAAACTGTCAGCGCCCCTGCCTGCGGATTTCCTGAGCGCGCTTAAATCAATCAAATCTCCAGCAGGTAGAAAAGGATGATTTTCTTGCTGTCCGCGCGCTTTTCGTAACCAAAAAGACCGCCTAAGAACTGAAAACTTTCCGCGCTTTCCTGTTTATTGACAGCATAAGACCAAAAAGGCGCCACTCCGGAAACCACCGCCCCGCTCTCTCTGGAAACCTTCCGAAAGTAAGACAGCACAATCTGCAGTTCCGTCCTCGGCGTGCGGTATTCCCAATAGATCGGAAACGCCATTTTCCATTCCAGATTCTCTCTTTTGTGACGGAAAAATAACGGCGCAACATAGGCCGCGTCCCTCTTCGCGCTCTTTTCCCGCCAAAAGACCGGCAGCACAAAAGTCGCGCTCCTTTCCGGACTTTTCGCCGAATAGTAAAGAGGCAATATCCCGTGCCGCTGTTCCATTTTCGACGGTATTGTCTTGCTGAAAAATGGCCCGGCCAATGTCATCGAGCTCTGAGCATCCACTCTCCGCCAAAATCCCGGCAAAGCCAGATGCCGCACATTTTCCTTCGGGTCCGAATAGCTCATAAAAAGCGGAAACAACAGTTTCAGCCGCGCATCGGCGCGCACGTTTGACCAGTACAAAGGAAAAAACACATCCCGACGGTAATTCGGACCGCGCTCACCCCAGTACGGCGGCGCCAGCGTGCGTTCCTGAAATTTTTCCGTGAAATGCCAGTAGAATGGAATCACGAACTGTCTGCCTTCATTCAGCTCCGCATCGCGGCTCCCGTAATATAGCAGAAACCATGTCACGCGCGTCTTCTCTTTCAAAGTCTGCTCGTCATACTGTTTCTTGTCATAGAAAATCGGCAGAATCAAATCGCGTCTCTCCGTGCGCGTCTGCCGCCAGTAATAGGGAAAAAAAGCGCCCTTGCGCATGTCACGAGTCCTCTCATACTGCCAAAAAGGCATGGGAGCTGTCGGCATGGTGAACCCTGCAGACTGTGACGATTTTGACACCGCGTAAACCGGGTCGAACCTGCTCGCAAAATGAGACGGAGATTTTTCCCAATACGTCAGCAGAAACAATCGGCCTTTTACCGTATCCAGATTCCGCTCAATCCGCCCGAACAATGCAGGCAGCATCAAATCATACCCGTTCTCCAGTTTCCGGTAGAAATAAAACGGCAGCACGCGGTGCGAATCCGCCAGAAAATGTTTTTTTAGCGGCATAGCCACGCTGGAAACCTCCACGCTGTCCGTCTTCGCCCAAAACGGAAAAAATCCCTTTTCCCGAATACGCGCTGTACGCAAAGAATATCCGAGCAGCACGCTCCGCAGATTCCATTCCGGCGCGCGGAAATCAACATATAGCGGCGGCAGCATTTTATACTGCGTCGCGCCGCGCGTGTCCCAAAGATAAGGGCCCGCCACCCCCTGCGTAAGCGCGCCCTCTTTTAAATAATAGAAACCCGGCAGATAAAGACTCTCACCGCCGGGGAAATAGGATTTCCGGAACAAAGGCAGCATGGAAAATGAAGTGCGGTCCTGACGCGCGCTTTTCCAAAACACAAACAGGACACCGGACCACTCCCCCTTTTCGCTCCTTCTCAAAACTGAGAACGGCGTTACCTGCAGATAGTCCGGCGGTTTTGACCACTCAAAAAAAAGCGGAGCCGCCAGCGAAAATTTTTGTCCCACCCGTTCCGTCATCACCACCAACGGCAAAGCCAGCGTCATCTTGCGTCCTTCCTTGTTCGAATGCCAAAATATCGGGACCAATGCGCTCTGCATCGCTGTCATGCGCCGGGTTCCCCCCTGCCCGTCAAAATCTTTCTGCCAGTAATACGTCCCCACCAACCCTCTCGAATGATTCGGGTCCGAGTCCCGGTAAAATATCGGAAACCAGACTTGCCTCCGGTCGTGGTCCCGTCGGTAACGGAACACAGGCCACACACTTGTCTGAACATGCTCATTCGCAAAATCCCTGCTGCGGTAAATATTCAGCAAACGGTACTTATAAGAGTCCGGTTCAGACCGGTAATACGCCACGGGAAACAGTCCGTCCGTCCGTCCGCCCCACGAGTCCCTGGAATAAAAATGCAGACCTGTATGACCGTATTCACGACCGTCAAAATCTATCAACCTGCTGAACAGCGGCGTAAGCAGTTTGCGCGAACCGTCCGGTCTGCTCCCTCTGAAATACAGCGGAGCCACCAACGACCACGAAGTTTTCAACGTGGTCGTCCCTTCATGCACAGTTTTGCTTCTGGCCCAGTAAACCGGAACCAACCCCTTGAATTCAGAATCCTCCGAACTCCGCTTGAAGTACGGCGCAAACACCTGCGTGCGTTTCCACCCGTCTTCACTCTTCTTCAAAAAGTCCCAGTAAAGCGGAAACGCCACCGCAGTTTCCCTCTCCGCAGTCTCCCTCCAATAGAACGGCGGAAAAAATCCCTGCGCGCTGTCCGAACTCCGGTACGCAAAGAAAAAAGGCGAAAATACCGATTCCACCTTTTCCTTCGCGTTGTTCATCTTAAAATAGAAGGGTATCAGTGTCTCGTATGAGTTCAGGTCCGGCTGACGCGCCTGCGCCGACCAGAAAAGCGGGAACGCCACACGCGTATCGTACTGCGCGGACGTGCGCGAAAAATAGTTGCCGGCCAGCGTTGTCCTTTCCTGTCCGTCGGAAGAATGGAAATAGAGCGGGAAAAATATCCGGCTGTGCTTTCCCGGTGATTCGCGCTCAAAGTAAAGTCCCCAGAGCGCAGAACGGCTGTCAGGAGTTAAATGCCTGAAATGAATCGGCAGCAGAATACGGAGCTGTTCGTCCGGTGTCCGCCAGCCATAGTACAGCGGCGCAAAAATGTCAAAATCGCTCGACGGACTGCGCCCGCGCCAATACAAAAGCGCAGCCATCAAAAAACTTTCCCTGTCCCCGGACTCATACCAAATAACCGGAGGCACGCGCACAGAACGGCCTTCAGCCCCCCAACACGGCCTGACTGTTCCGACAGCTAGCAGTAAAACAAATAGTGTTCGAAGTTTCAACTAGGAGGAAAAATCTGCAGGTCTTTTACGTATCATTCCAAAATAGTAAAGCACAGAGTTCACCGTGCGGCGCGACGCATGCCCGTCTCCGTACGGATTGCACGCGTCGGACATCCGCTCGTATGCGCGCGAATCAGTCAACAACCGCGCAATTTCAGAATAGATTTTGCCCGCGTCCGTACCCACGATCCGTACCGTACCCGACCGCACAGCTTCCGGACGTTCCGTCACGCGCCGCAAGACCAGCACAGGTTTCCCCAGCGACGGGGCCTCTTCCTGCAATCCGCCGGAATCCGTCACCACAATGTACGACCGTTTAATCAAGTGTGAAAAATCCAGATAATCCAGCGGAGGCAAAAGCAATATCCTGCGGTGACCGCCCAACACTTTTTCCGCCACTGATTTCACGTTCGGGTTGGGATGCACCGGATAAACAATCCGCACATCTTCAAAACTGTCCGCCGCCTTGCGCAGAGCCGCACAGATGTCGCGTATCGGCTGACCAAAATTTTCCCGCCGGTGCGCCGTGACCAGCACTATCCTCGCCCCCTTACCGGCCCCTTCAGCCATTTCACGCAAACGCGGGTTGCCGAACCTGTGAGGTCTGTCCACCGACCATTCCAAAGCGTCAATGACCGTGTTGCCCGTGACAAATATGTTCGAAAACGGGATATTTTCACGGAGCAGATTGTTCTTCGCCTGTTCCGTCGGTGGAAAATGCACGGAACAAAGCGCGTCGCACAGACGCCTGTTCCCCTCTTCCGGAAACGGCTGCGAAAAATCGTACGTGCGCAGTCCTGCCTCTACATGAGCTATCGGTATCCTCTGATAAAAAGCCGCCAGCGCCGTCAAAAAAGTTGTGGAAGTGTCACCATGCACCATCACCAGATCCGGTTTCTCTTTTTTAAGGACCGGCGACACCCGCGCAATCACATGTTCAGTAATATGTTCCAGAGTCTGACCGTCCTGCATAATGTTGAGGTCATGGTCCGCTTTGATGCCGAACACCCTGAGCACGTCGTCCAGCATCCCGCGGTGCTGAGCCGTCACACACACGCGCACGCGCAGACGCCTGCTCTCGGTTCTCATCTCATGAATCACCGGCGCCATCTTAATGGCCTCAGGACGCGTACCGAACACAAACAGAACTTTTTTCATCATACTCTTCCCTTAAACACCGTCAGTAAAATAGAAAATATCGAAAGCACCAGCGTGATGACATAAACAAGCAGTACCACTTCCCGCTGATTCCATCCCTGCTTCAAAAGTTGATGGTGCAGATGCTCCTTGTCCGCCTCAAAGATTTCTTTTCCGTTGCGGAACCGCCGCACAATGCTCAGCGCCACGTCCATCACCGGCAATGCCACCACCACAATCGGTATTACCAGAGAAAAAAGCGCCGTGGTCTTAAGCGTCCCGATCACCGTAATCGCCGCCAGCATGTACCCCAAAAACAGCGCCCCGCCGTCGCCCATAAAAACTTTCGCCGGAAAAAAATTGTACCACAAAAACCCGACACATGCCCCGCACAGCGCCGCAGATAAAATCCCCGCCAGTTTCATCTGCTTTGAT
>CAYHWZ010000080.1:0-8553 GCA_964359975.1 uncultured Elusimicrobia bacterium
AACCGCGGAATATGCGGGTCAGTTCCGCCGCGCGGTTCGGTTCGATTTCCACCAGCCAGCGGCTGGCTGACTCGGAAAACAACGCCGCTATGGTCTTACGGTACGCGCTGATCTCACCCAACACTATTTTTGAAAGGTCCAGTTCCGCGCCCAGGTTCCCTGCAATGCACATTTCGGAAATGGAAACCGCGAGTCCGCCTTCGGAAATATCGTGGCAGGCGCGGACAGTGCCTTTGTTCATGGCGCGGTTCAATGCGAGCATCATTTTGCGTGAACGGGCGCTATCCACTTTCGGCACGTTTCCGCCGGTATGTCCGGTCACGCGGTTGAAATGCGAACCGCCGAACTCGTCGCACGTTTCGCCGACAAGTGCAATGACATTCCAGGCGCGCTTCAAGTCCATGGTCACGCATTTGCGCACATCGCGCACCACGCTCATGGCGGAAATCACGATGGTGCCGGGGATGGAAACTATCTGTCCGTCCGGTTTCCGCCACGTATTGTTGAGACTGTCTTTACCGGAAATGAACGGCACGCGGTACTGGACGGCAAAATCCCGGCACCCCTCGGCGCATCGCACCAGACCGCCCATAATTTCCGGGTCGTTGGTGTTTCCCCAGCAGAAATTGTCGAGAATGGCGCACTGGTCAATATCGCCGCCCACAGAGACAATATTGCGCAACGCTTCGTCAATGGCGTTGGCTGACATCCAGTACGGGTCGAGTTCTCCGTAGAACGGGTTCACGCCGTTGGACACTGCCAGCCCTTTCCACGAGTCCAATGCCGGACGCACTACGCAGGCGTCGCTGGGACCGTCCTGGTTAATCCCGGTCAAAGGTTTAATAATGCTGCCGCCCTGCACTTCGTGGTCGTATTGACGGACAATCCATTTTTTTGAAGCAATGTTCGGGTGCGACAAAAGCTGTTTCAATGTTTTTTCGCATTGTGGAACGGAAAAACGGATTTGCGCAGGCGCGGCGAACGGTTTCATGTTCCACAGTGCCTTTTTCTTTACGCGCGGGATTCCCTTGTGCAAAAATTGCAGGTCCAGGTCGCAGACTTTTTCGTTCTGATAAAAAACTTTCAGGCGTCCGCTGTTCTCAAAAACGCCCATCACGGCGCATTCGACATTTTCAATATCGCAAAGTTCTTTAAACCGCGCCAGATTCTTTGCCGGCACTGAAAACACCATTCGTTCCTGTGATTCCGAGAGCCAGATTTCCCACGGCGCAAGGTCGGCGTATTTCAGCGGGGCTTTTTCCAGATGAACGCTGGCTCCGGTTTCGGACGCAAGCTCGCCGATGGCAGAGGAAAATCCGCCTGCGCCGCAGTCTGTGACAGAACTGTAAAGTTTTTCGTCGCGCGCGCGCAGTTGGAGGTCGCAGACTTTTTTCTCCACGATCGCGTTGCCTATCTGCACCACGCTCGAGGGCACCTCTTCGTCCAATGCCGCGGAAGAAAAAGTGGCTCCGTGAATACCGTCGCGTCCGGTGCGTCCGCCGATGGAAACTATCAGGTCGCCCGGCATCACTTTTTTCCTGATGGCGTCGTTCGGGATGATTCCTGCGGTACCGCAAAATACGAGCGGATTGTACCTGTACCCGTCGTGAAACAGCACGGCGCCGTTCACGGTCGGGATACCCATACGGTTGCCGTAGTCGCGCACGCCGGAAATTACTCCGGGGAGGATACGTTCCGGCGACAGATGTTTGGGGTCTTCCGGGTTTCTGGTTTTGCCGAACTCGCCGACGCAGAAAATATCCGTGTTCAGCACGGGTTTGGCGCCGAGACCTGCGCCGAGAATGTCGCGGATAACGCCGCCGATTCCCGTGCCGGCGCCGCCGTACGGTTCGAGCGCGGACGGATGGTTGTGCGTTTCCACTTTAAATGCGGCCGCGCGTTTTTTATCGAACGCAATGATGCCCGCGTTATCTTCAAAAACTGAAAGGCAGAACTTGCGGTCCACTTCGCGCGTGGCGCGGACTATTGTTTCATCCAGCAGATCGTCGTAGATTTGTCCGTGAGGCGCGCCGTTTTCGTCGTGCAGAGTGTATTCGACTATACCTTTAAAAGTTTTGTGTTTGCAATGTTCGGACCAGGTTTGGGCAATGGTTTCCAATTCCGCGTCCGTGGGTTCACGTCCGGCAGCGGCAAACCAGGTCTGCACCGCGCGCATTTCCTCGACTGAAAGTGAAAGCAGACGCTCGCGCGAAATACGGGCAAGTTCAGATTCGTTTGCCGCGGCCAGTTTCACATATCGAGCTGCAGAATCTGCCGCGAGTGTCGACGGGGACGGGTTGGCAAGACCGGTCTTCACGAATTTGCTCCGCGCTGAATGATTTCGCATTCCTGCACCAGCGGGTTCAGCAGATTTTGTGAAACAAATTCAGCCACTTGCTTCGGCTGTACGGTGCGGATGCGGAACAGGTAGCGTGTCCCGGCATACGCTTTGTTCAGTGATTCAACGCCCAGTTCACGCGACGCGCGGACCACGCTTTCCCCGACGGAATCGGTCACGCCTTTTTTGTACCACACATCCGCAAATATCCGTTCCGCAGAATCCGGCAGTTCGGACACGGCATAGGTTTCCGCAACAGGGTCGGCTAAAAGTTCAGTGCAGATTTTTTGTATTTCATCTGCTTCACATTCGCCTTCCAGACGGTAAATATTCGCCGTGCGCTCGCACTGGATATCAGCCAGATGCTCCGCATTCAGCAGATGGTTCACATGTTTGGCAGAAGAAAAGTGACGGCCCGGCTTTGGGTTGACTGAAACCACGATTGATTCCGGCATGCGGTTACAGTTCCTCCCGGCCTGTCACGCGGCGGTACGCTTCCAGATATTTGGCGCGTGTTTTATCCACGATATCCGAGGGTAAAGACGGCGCCGGCGGGTTGTGGTCCCAGCCCACAGTGTCAAGATAATTTCTCACAAACTGTTTGTCGAACGATGGCGGCGATATGCCGACTTTGTACTCTGCAAATTCCCAGAACCTCGATGAGTCCGGCGTCATGCACTCGTCAATCAGAATGGCTTTTGTTTCTCCGTTGATGCGGCGCAATCCGAACTCAAACTTGGTGTCTGCGAGCACGAGCTTTTTATCGGACAGGTAATGTTCCGCTTCGCGGTAGAGGAGCAGGGACAGACTTTTCAGTTCCTGCGACAACTCTTTGCCGATTCTCGACGCCATTTTTTCAAAAGAAATATTTTCGTCATGTTTGCCGCCTTCTTCTTTTGTGGCAGGAGTGAAGATAGGTTCCGGCAGTTTCTGCGATTCTTTCAGGCCGGGCGGCAAAGAGACGCCGCAGACTTTACCGTTGGACTGATACTCTTTCCATCCGGACCCGGCAAGATATCCTCGCACCACGCACTCAATGGGAATCTTACGAGTTTTCCAGACCATCATGGACCGTCCGGCCAGTTCCGTCCGGTGACGCTGGAGTTCGGGCGGATATTCATCCACGTTCGCTGTCACCAGATGATTGTCCACCAGCACTTTTGTCCGGTTGAACCAGAACTCCGAAATCTGGTTCAGTATCTTTCCCTTGTCAGGAATCATCGTCGGCAGTACCGAATCGTACGCGGAAATCCGGTCGGACGAAACCATCAGCAATTTTCCTCCGAGGTCGTACACGTCGCGCACTTTTCCACGGATAAATACAGGTAAATCAAGCAGTTTGTCAGCCAATGCAGTCATTTTTTTCCTCTTATTCCCACTCAATGGTGGCAGGCGGTTTTGAAGATATATCGTAGACAACGCGGTTTACGCCGCGCACTTCGTTGATGATACGGTTGGAAATTTTTGCGAGCACGGGTTTGGGAATGTCGGCCCAGTCAGCGGTCATGGCGTCGAGTGAATTGACCGCGCGCACGGCTATGACTTTTTCGTACGTCCGCGCATCGCCCATCACGCCCACAGTTTTGACCGGGACGAGCACTGCGAACGCCTGCCAAAGTTTGTTGTAAATCCCGCCCGCACGGACCTCTTCTTCGACGATACGGTCGGCTTTGCAGACGATTTCCAGTTTCTCTTCGGTCAGACTGCCGAGCACGCGCACCGCAAGGCCCGGTCCAGGGAACGGGTGACGGCTCAGTATTTCGTCCGGCAATCCAAGCTCGCGTCCCAACGCGCGCACTTCGTCCTTGAACAAATATTTGAGCGGTTCAATGAGTTTGAGGTTCATTTTTTTCGGCAATCCGCCGACGTTGTGATGCGTTTTGATCACTGCCGAAGGACCGCGCACACTCTGACTCTCAATCACGTCCGGGTATAGCGTGCCCTGCACGAGGAACCGCACCGCGCCGATTCTCTTTGCCGCGCTCTCGAAAACGCGGATGAATTCCTTGCCGATGATTTTGCGTTTCCGTTCCGGGTCGGAAACATTTTTCAGTTTGTCCAAAAACCTTTTGCGCGCGTCCACGATACGCAGCTGACGTCCGAACTGTTTTCCGAAAATTTCGCGCACGCGGTCCTTTTCCCCCCACCGCAAAAGGCCGTTCTCCACAAAAACGCACTGCAGTTGACTTCCTATCGCCTTGTGCACCAGAAGCGCCGCCACCGACGAGTCCACACCGCCGGACAAAGCGCAGATAACCTTTTCTTTGCCGGCCTGCGCGCGCACCGCTTCGATTTCCTTTTTCAAAAACGAGGATATTTCCCATTCCGGTTTTTCCCTGCACACGCGGAACAGAAAATTGGACAGTATTTCTTTGCCCATCGGCGTGTGCGCCACTTCCGGATGGAACTGCACGCCGTAAAACGGCAGACTGCTGTGCGACATGGCGGCCAGCGATTGATTGTGACTCTGCGCCACTGCGGTGAACCCCTTCGGCAGAACGCCCACCTCGTCGCCGTGACTCATCCATACCGTCAGCTTTTCCGGCAGACCTTCAAAAATCGGGGACGACTTTTCCACGGAAATTTCCGCGTTGCCGAATTCGCGCACTTTGGCCCGCGACACTTTCCCGCCGAACGCGTGCGCCAGCATCTGCATCCCGTAACAGATACCGAGCACCGGCACTTTTCCGGAAAAAATCCTGTTATCGCACGCAGGTGACTTGTGCCCGTTCACGCTTGACGGACCGCCGGAAAGGATGACTCCGCTCGGCGCCTGTTTCTGCAATTCATCGAACGATACCGTGCACGGATAAATTTCGCAGTAAACTTTAAGTTCGCGCACGCGGCGGGCTATGAGCTGCGTGTATTGTGAACCGAAATCGAGTATGGCTATCATTTTGTTCTCATCCTGGAGATATATTTTTTGAATCCTTCCTGTTCCAGCCGACGCGCTTTCTGTACCACGTCCGCACGCAGGGCCTTGCGCGCGCGCATCACTTTCTTTTCCAATTTACCATCGGAAATGGCAAGCATTTTAACCGCGAGCAATGCCGCATTGACCGCGCCGTTGATGGCCACTGTCGCCACAGGAATCCCGTCCGGCATCTGCACAATGGACAGGAGCGAATCCACTCCGTCGAGTTTGGATGTTTTTATTGGCACGCCAATCACAGGCAGAGAGGTGAGCGACGCCACCATACCCGGCAGATGAGCAGAACCGCCTGCTCCGGCGATGATCACTTTCACCCCGCGACGCGACGCTGCGGAGGCGAACTGCACCATACGTTCCGGCGTGCGGTGCGCGGAAACAATCGTCACTTCATGTTCCACACCGTACCGCGTCAACACTTCCGCCGCAGATTTCATCACCGGCAAATCCGATTCACTTCCCATGATAATGGAAACGCGAGCACGCATCACCGCACCGCCTCTTTTGCCGAATCTTCCGGCACAATCCGCACGCACCGCCACGCCCGCTCCGCAAGTCCGATGGCGCGGTCCACGGTCTGTTCCACAGCAGTAATATGTCCCAGTTTCCGACGGAGACGCGAGTGTTTTTTTCCGTAAAGATGCAGTTTCACTCCGGGCATGGCGAGCAGTTCGTGCACGCCCTCCACATTGTATGGACGGTCGGCATTTTCCTCGCCCAGAATGTTGACCATCACGGCAGGCATATTCAGAGTGGGTTGGACTAGCGGCTGATTAAGAATAGCGCGCAGATGCATTTCAAATTGGGAATGGTTGCAGGCCTCGATGGTGTAATGGCCGGAATTGTGCGGACGGGGCGCGATTTCGTTGATTAAAACTTCGCCGGAACCTGTCACAAACATTTCCACGCCGAAAATCCCCACACCGTCGAGCGCGCGGATTGCGGACTGCGCAATTTCCACCGCACGGCATGCGACTTCAGGTTCCACGCGCGCCGGCGCAATTGTTTTTTTAAGAATGTGCTGTTCGTGCAGATTTTCCACTGTCGGGAAGCAGACTATCTGGCCGTTAAGATTGCGCGCCACCATGACGGAAACTTCCTTCTTGAACGGGACGAACTTTTCCGCCATCCATTTCCGCGGACCTTTACCGTTGGGAGTGACCGCAGCCACCAGCAGCGGCAGTTCCGATTCGTTATGAATGGTCAGATTGCCGCGCCCGTCGTAGGAATCGCGCCGCGCCTTGGCCACAAACGGATACCCGATTTTGGAAACGATTTTACCGTACAGTTCCGCCAAGTCATCTGCGCAGGGACTGGACACATTCACGGCCAGGTCCACAAATTCCGGCACCGGCAATCCATGCTTTTTCAAATGCTCTTTTTGCAGAAGTTTGTCCTGAAGGATGCGGAGCGTTTCCGACGACGGATAGATTTTGCTGCCTTCGCGTTCCAGTTCCGCCAGCGCGTCCGTGTCGCCGGACTCGATTTCATAAGTGACCACATCGGAACTTTTCGCCAGTTCGCGGATGGCGGCGCGGTCCTTGAAATCCGCCACAATCTGCCTGTCGCTCACCGATACTGCCGGACAATCCGGCGTGGGGTCGAGCACAATGACTTTAAGGGACATGCGTTTGGCTTCCTGGGCGATCATTTTGCCCAGTTGTCCTCCGCCGATAATCCCGATGGTGGTGTTCATTGCGCTATTATTTTCCCATGCCCAGTTTCTGCACTTTCTGGTACACTTTACCTTCGGACTTGATGTCGGGCG
Organism: uncultured Elusimicrobia bacterium; assembly: GCA_964359975.1. Lineage (GTDB taxonomy): Bacteria > Elusimicrobiota > Elusimicrobia > 2-02-FULL-39-32 > 2-02-FULL-39-32 > CAYHWZ01. The sequence goes on from CAYHWZ010000080.1 coordinate 7,036, forward strand.
CAATCACAATTTCAACCAACTGCATTTCCTTGACATTTTTTGCTCCGAGACTGCCCATGGCCACGCGCAATGCTCCGGAAAGATTCTGCGTGCCATCGTCCACTCTCGCAGGGCCGAGCAAGATTTCTTCCAGCGAAGCCGTGGTGCCTACGTGGATACGCGTGCCGCGCGGCAGATACCTGTCCGGCATGGCCATACCCCAGTGGAACCCCTTACCCGGCGATTCCTTGGCTTTGGCCAGCCCCGACCCGATCATCACGCAATCCGCGCCCGACGCAAACGCTTTGCAGATGTCGCCGCTCGTTACCATCCCGCCATCGGTAATGATGGAAACGTACCGTCCGGATTTCTTAAAATAAAAGTCACGCGCTGCGGCGCAGTCCACCGTAGCCGTTACCTGCGGCACACCCATACCGAGCACACCGCGTGTAGTGCACGCAGCGCCCGGCCCGATGCCTACGAGCACGCCGGTCGCGCCTGTTTCCATCAGCGAAAGCGCCGCGCTGTATGTGACACAGTTGCCAATGACCACCGGCACATTTTTCTTGTTCATACTCTTACAGATTTTGGAAAAGTCCACCGGCTCGTATTTGGAGGAGACATGGTTCACGCTCGTCACTGTGGACTGAATGAAAAACAGGTCCACGCCTGCTTCCTGCGCGATCTGCCCGAACCGTTCCGCGCGTTTCGGAATCGCCGACACCGCAGCGTACACGCCGGCCTTTTTCACTTCTTCAATCCGTTTTGAAATCAGTTCTTCCTTGATGGGTTCCTTGTAAATCGTCTGCAGGAGATGAGTGACATCCTCGGGTTTTGACTTGACGATTCTGTCCAGCATTTCTTCGGGATTTTTGTAGCGTGTCTGGATACCTTCCAGATTCAGCACAGCCACACCGCCGCGTTTTCCCATTTCTTTCGCAAACGAAACGTTCACCACACCGTCCATGGCACTGGCAATGAACGGCAGGTCCAGCTTTACTTTACCGATTCTGGTGGTGATGTCGGTTTCCTCAGGATTGACTGTCACCAACCCCGGCGCCAGCGCCACTTCGTCGAACCCGTACGCCCGTCTTGCCTCTCTGTCTTTACCAATAAAAAAAGCCATCGTTCACCTCAGTTATATTTTTCAGATTTAACGGCGCTCACATTTTCGGCAGGGTAATCTCCTTCTGACTCTGATACTTTCCCTTTTTGTCCGCGTAAGAAGTTTCGCAGATTTCGTCGGACTCGAGGAACAGCACCTGCGCAATGCCTTCGTTCGCATAGATGCGAGCAGGCAGAGGCGTGGTGTTGGAAATTTCCAGCGTGACAAACCCTTCCCACTCCGGCTCGAACGGCGTGACATTGACGATAATCCCGCACCGCGCGTACGTGGACTTGCCAACGCAGAGGGTGATGACATTGCGCGGAATACGAAAATATTCCACAGTCCTTGCCAACGCGAACGAATTCGGCGGGATAGTGATGAAAGTGTCCGTAGTCACGTCCACGAACGATTTCGGGTCAAAGAGTTTCGGG
>CAYHWZ010000081.1:0-8518 GCA_964359975.1 uncultured Elusimicrobia bacterium
TGCCTGTCACATCAATCCCTGTGCCCGTCGAAGGAATCAAAAGCACCGCGTTTGTCGTGTTCGTACTGCTCGTAAAAATAACCTTGTATGAAAAGCCCGTAGTTCCTGCGAACAGCGAACTGTCATAGCTGGGCGTAAGCGAAGTGCCCGCGGAACTGACGAAAGTTTCATAATCCGCTCCATAAATGAACAATGTCCCGGCCCCGTGATTGAAGTTTTCCCACCAGATCGGCGCAGCCCGCGACCCGAACCGTATATCGTCCACATACACAGTCCCGGCCCCGCTGGCAATATCGCTGTTCGCTTCCAGTTTGAAAGCCCCTCCCGTCGCGCCCCAGTTGATCAGCGGATTGTTGAACGCCTGAGTGGAAATCACCACTTTCTGGAACGAAGTAGTGAGCGGCCCGGAAAGAAAATTCTTGACCTGTGTCTTTGGAAAACCGGAATTGTCGTCTACCGTGCAGTAAAGATTCTCGCCGCCTGCCGCGCCCCGTATCCAGAACGAAACATACTTGTATGCCGACATGTTTATGCCCGCGCTCCGGCTCGAATAGTAGCCCGACGTCACCGACCCTCCGCCCGTGGTATTGAACCGGAACTCGCGCGCAGACCCTCTGTTGCCCGCGGTAATGGAACTCACGATCGTAATGGACGAATTCGTCCCGTAAGTCCCTTCACCCGCGCCGAACCCGTTGTTCGCCGCTCCATCGTTGAAATCGTCCATTGTCAGCGTTGTGGCAAACGATGAAGATGAGAGCATCATCATCGCAAGAGCCGCAATCCCGGTCATCAGACCGGAACGGGCACAAGTGTTCATTTCACAATATTGCTGTCTCATTTGATAATAATCTTTACCATCCTAAAATGCGCTCCGCCTATTGCCGCAAAAATGAATTTGCCGCGCTGCCTCTACCTGCTCTGTCTCATCGGGATATTTAGATTTCTCTTAACGAAAGGACGGTCCGCTTCAACTTCCAGGACCATTGCACTGCTTTGCGCCGGAACCCATCTGCGTGAAAATTCTTGCGCCGGAAATTCCATCTCCCATTTACCCCCGCCAAACTGTCCGATATAATAGTACCCATCGTCATCAGAAACAGCCGCCCGCCCCACGACATCGACAGTTATCCCCGCCAGCCCCTTCTCGCCCGCGTCCAACTCCCTGTTCCCGTTCTTGTCATAAAAAACAATCCCGCTCACCACATGTACCGGCCTGACCAGGAAATACAGTTCTTTCTTCTCGCCCTCGGACAACCCGCACCGCACTTTTGCCGCCGACACCGCGGAGAAATCCTGCGGCAGAGTCATCGCGTCCAGCGCAACCTCGTGTTCTCCCGCCGACGCGCCGGCAAACTGAAACTGTCCGAGCGCATCAGTTTTCTGAAATTGATTACCGTCAAAAGAGATCACCGCTCCGCGCAGAGGCATATCACCCGAATCCCTCAAACCATTTCCATTTATATCAATCAGCACAGCCCCGGACACAGCGCCCAGATACGCAATGCCGAAATTGGATTGCACTTCGCCGGAATCATCTGCTTCAGAAAAAACCTGCGGATTTGACGTGGATAATCGGGAGTTGCGCGGAAGAGAGGAATTGTCCAGCCGCACCATTAAATTTCCCCGCGACGGTTTAAAGCTGAACTCTCCGTCGTGTCCGGTGCGCGCCATTTGCCTGTCGTTCAGAATCACAGATATGCCTTCAAGCCCTTTTTCTCCTTGTTGACGTACGCCGTCGCCATTGAGGTCCATAAAGACACTGCCTTTGATTCGCCTTCTACTATATTGCAAAATATCCAGCCCGTTTGTCCACTCAACCCCGCTGAAAAAACTGAACGCCGACCCCTGGCTCGCTGTAATAAAATTCCGCTGAAACTGTCCCATCAGATAAATCGAGCTGTCCTTACCCAAAGAATAATCGTTGCGGATATGCGCGAGCAGCGAATGTGCCCTCTCGGAATACCGCGCCATCGTGTTCTGATACTCCGCGCTCACCCTGTGACTGAACGCGGAAAAAGATTTCCCATACCACCGCGATGCCGCACTGTAACTGAACCAGACTCTCTCATTGCCCGAACTCAAATGACGCGACATCACGGTTTCAGCGGAAAATGAATTCGTCCAGCTTTTTACCGGCGCATAAATGAAACCGTATGACACGGCGGAATCGGAATAATCCCTGAGCCGCGATTCCGGATAAAGCCCTGTTTCCCGACGGGCGCCCACATAAGGCCGGAATGAACCGCCCGTATTGGAAATTTTCAGCTTATACTGCGACAACTGCGTCGGACCAGCCACTCCGGGAAAATCCTGCGAAAGATAAGACTGCTCCGCCAGATTCGACGAAAACTGCAGGTCCGCTTTTAATCTCCACTCCCTGTTCAGCGCGTATGGCTGGGATTTGCTCGGACGATAATATGCTCTGAACTGGTCGTACCGTACATCCAGCGCAGAAACAAAATTCCAATCTTTCATCCCCGCCTGTGCCGACTGCCCCGCACGGCCCTGTTCCCACCCGCTGCCTGCCGCAGTATTGTAGTTGGCGTCCACACTCCGCTGAGTTATCGCCAGATAAGCCGGACCCTTGTGCGTTTCAATATCCACCGTCCATGCTTTGCCTCTTTCCGAGTCAGCCGCTTCCCAGTTCACCAAAGATTCCCCGCGCTTAATGCTTCCGCCGAATCCCCTGTTCCCCGACCGTTCATCCTGTGTCCGGTCCAACAGTTTGGAACCCAGCACAAAAAGTTCCACATTCTTCGACGGTCTCACTCCGCCCTTGAACGCCGCAAACCGCGTCTCTCCCATACCCGCCGTGAATGCCGCCGGTCCCCAAAACTGCTTGTTCAAGTACCCACCCAAAACATCCGCCGTGAAAAATCCGTCACCCTGCGTTTTCCATTCCATCCCCTGAAATCCGAGATACGGCAGAGTCAGCCGAGAAACCTCTGCGCTCACGTCCCCTGCCTGTATTTTGCCCAGCCGGTTCTGCAGTTTGGACCGGAACGACGACAGAGTGCGTTTCCCGTTCTGGTCATCAAGCTGAATGCTCGATTCTGTCCGCCCAAACCTGGTCCGCCCGTCAATCTTCATACTGTACGAGTGACGGCTGGATTTGGAAACAGTTCCGTACCGGTCGTCCTGGGAACTCTGCGATGAAGTGTTCAGCGAATGCGAAATCTGTATGCCGCGCATGTGTTTTCTCTTTGACTGCTCCTTGATTCCCGACGATGGCGTCACGTTGACCTGCACTGTCCTGCGTCCGCTTTCCGTCCATAGATGCACAAAGTCCGTCCGAAAGCCGATCCCTGAATCACAATCCCTTTCATGTCCGGCATCAGCGCCGCGTGCGCAATCTCCGGATTCACCACCAAAAAACTTTTCATTCCTTCCACCGCAATTTCCTTGGACTGTCGCCTTTCCAGATTCATTTTGTCGTCCACAAATAGCGGCGTCTCGTTCAATGACTGCGGCATCCCGCTTGTTTCTTCCCCGTCAGCAGCGAATACGGCAGTGCTGTTCAGCAAAAGGATACAGCCCATCAACACGTGCGCGGTTCTCATTCAATGTTGATTTCCTTCTCTCTGATAAGCAATTTTCCCGGCGCCAGTTCAAATGTCGCCACCAGACGGTAATGTCCCTTGCCCAGCCCGTCCCACTGAGCAGCAGTGGTACACTCGTCCTGAGGCAAAGTTTTAATGTCGGGAAACCTGGTCCATCCTACCGTACTGCCGTCCGTGTTCAGTATGGACAGTCTTCCTTGGGCATTGACCCGCACATTGCCTTCGTTGCGGAACCGTGCCGTGACTTCCAACGGACCTGAGGCCGCAGACCTAACCACATCCAATTCTTTCAGACTCCCGCGCACGTCCTGTGTGTTCTCAATTTCCACTACAAACAGCGTAGCCATATTCAGCGCAATGTTCACCGTCACACCGTTCGAAGTTTTCGCTCCCGGAATCACCGCGCCGAAAAGCGCCATCGAAAAGTATCCGCCCGAAGCGGCCGCAGGCGCAGTCAGCGTGTAGTGTACTTCCTGCGATTGCCCCGGTTCCAGCCGGAAACTGTCCGGCGTGTACGTGATCCAACCGCTGCACGAATATCTGGACGTCCCCGTCGGAAAATACTTCTTCGCCCCTGCGCAGGATTCATATTCCCAGTCCATTATCTTTGAAGTGATTTCCAAAGCATCTTTACTCACATTCGTCACAGTTATCACTCCCGCATAAGAACCGCCCGCCGGCACACTGATCTCCGAAACTGTTGGCTCCACTTCCACGCTGAACGCATACAGGTCCTGCATCAACACTGCACCCAACGCCAACCCTGCCAATATCATCCTTTTCATAATAGACTCTTGGATTTTCCGGGATGGCTGCAGGGGGGCAGCCATCCCGGTTTGAAATCCTTTAGAACGCGTCTACAAGTGAAAGGTTCAGAGTTGTTACGTATGCTCCCGACTTTTGGTTCAGCGGAATATTGAGCACCAGTCCCAATCCTATTCCTACTGCCGGATTGGTGGTGTACTCGCTCAAGTCCGAGGTGTATATCGTGGACGGTGTGGCCGGCACGTTGCCGAGCGCTCCGCCTGCAGGTACCTTGACTCCGGCTCCGCCGCTGACGTTGTAGCGGAAACTTCCGACCGGAATGGATGCCGAGTTGTCCGCCAGGTGAGGCGCGTCCGCCTGCATCACAATGGTCCACTCACTGCCTTTGTTCGTCTTCACATCGAACCCCAGCGGCACAAAACTTTCGTCGCCCACATTGAGTGAGTTCCCGAAATTCACCGAGGTAGGATTCAAGTTCACAATCTGGAACAGTGAACTGATATTCGCGCTTACATCCAGCGCCTTCGCATCTGTCTGGCTCCATCCTGACGTTACCGTGCCCGCCAGGCAAAGAGCGACAAACATGAACAACATGTGCTTTTTCATTTTGTCCTCCTGTAACTTCTGTTGCCTTCGGCGGTTCGGCCCCCCGACCGCATCTCGGGGCCGTAAACTTTGCCAGCTCAGGGGCGGGTTCGACTCCCGCGTCCTGTGCGTCTCCCGTACCTTCCGGGAGCGTCACCCGATTGCTCGTTCCGCGCATTTTTAATTGGGCGCGGAAACTCCGGTTCATTCCGGAGCGGTTTTGCCGTTTCGCTGCAAACGAACTGCATTGCACTCATACGTCTCTGTACTGCGCTTTGCGTCAGAATCTGTCCGTCGGCGGTCGCGTTCATCGGGCCAGTGCCATCCCGCGCACAAATTTGCTCTGTAGCGACGCGTCCGCATCTTTGCGCCGGTCAATAAGATACGCGCTCCCGCCCACGCCTTTTAGATGCTTCTTGATTTCCGCGCTGATGGAGCTGACCTCCTCCACACGCATTATGTTCATATTCTGGTTGCTTATACCCGCTACCACAATGCCCATTATGGGAAACTGCTGTGCCTGCAATTTGCGGTTAAGAAAAGCAATGTATCCCCGTTTAAGGTCCTCCAGCGTATAGAGCGAACGGATGTTCAGGTCAAAATTTGAAATAATGTCCCGCGCAATTTCTTCCGGCGACAAGCTCCCCGTGATAATCGCAAAATCGTCGCCCCCGATATGCCCGACAAAATCTGTCTTCTCCCCCAGCGCTTTCACCGAGCCGGTCAATATCTGGGCAGTTAACTTTATGGCTTCGTCGCCCCGCACGAATCCGTAGCAGTCATTGAATATTTTGAAGTTGTTAAGGTCGCAGTAAAGACAGGTAAATATCTGCCCGTTGTCCAGCCGGCTCTGAATTTCCTGCACAATATGCCCGTTGCCCGGCAGACGCGTCAATGGATTCGAGTCAAGATAAAGAGCTCTCCGGCGGATGATCGCCTTGACCCGCGCCACAAATTCAATCTGTTCCACGGGCCTTGTTATGAAATCATCACACCCGGACTCGAAACCTATCACGCGGTCTGCTATTCCCTTTCGGTACTCGCTGGTCAGAATCACCGGCACATCTTGCAGAAAGTTGTCCTCACGGATCTTCCGGCACACACTGTACCCGTCCATTCCCTGAGTGTCCACGTCGAGTACAATCACGTCCGGATGAGACTGAGCCAGGTCCACCATCGCCTGCGCGCCGCTGGACGATTCCGCTACTTCAAACCCTTCGCTCTCCAGCAGGCACCGCAGATATGTGCGCTCATCAGCACAGCTTCCTATAATAAGGACTTTGTACCTCAGCAACAGTCCAGACTGGCTGCTCATTGCATTTCCAGAAAGGACCGCAGCTGACCTGCGTCCAACGGTTTCACAGCCAGCGCATTCGCAAGACTGAGTCTGCCGATTTCAGGAATCATGGACCCGCTTTCCTCATTAAGCGTCAGCACGATTTTGAGTTCAGGGTTGGCATTGCGGAGATTTGTGAGCAGACTGGACTTCAACGAACCGTTCACCACCGGATTGACTATCACTGCCCGTGGTCTTTCCATGAATGCTGTCAATAAGACTTCGGAAATACTGTCCGCAATCTCACACTCATACCCCATCCCTTTTATTATGGAGTACACATTCCCCGAATCAGCCAGATTCGAATCGAAAATAATGACCTTGCCGGATCTTGATTTGGGAACTGTTGTCAGCGAGATTTCCCCGTTCGGTCCCAGTTTCAACTTGAACGGTCCGATCTCATCCGGCTCATTGCGGACGCGGTTCTGTTCCTTCCGGAACTCAAGCCCTGCGCGGAAATGATGTCTGTCGCTGTCCGTGGAAAACCACAACACTTTTGCCAGCACTTCCATGCCCGTTTCCCATCCCGGCACTTTCTGCAGGCCGGAAATTTCTATCCATCCCCCTTCTTTGATCGCGCTCAAAAAAAGCTGTTCCGGATAAGCATGCACATTACAGATCTGCAGTCGGCTCGCGCAGACTGCGCAACGTTCTGCACCGGCCGCGCTCCATTTCAGACCCAGTCCGCGGCTGTGGACGTCCTGCGTCACCATTTCCGCACAGCGCTCTTGAGTCTGCAGACTGCTCAATGCTCTGCACTTCACTTGCACACGTATCTCTTCTCTCTTTGCCTTGCGTTTATCGTGCATCAGATTGGTCATTTCCGCCCCCTGCTTTAGGATAATCGAGGCATTTCCGGCCATGTTGTTAATACGCATTAACAAGTATAGCAGTCAGCCCTGATTTTGTCAAGGGGATGCAAAAAATCTGTCAGTGAGGGTCGTTCAGTTCTGGATATATGGATTTGTTGCCGCTGCTTTATCTCTCGTGCTGTTGCGGGGATGATTGTTCCGAAATGACTGGAACGGGATTGTTTGTCGGCGGTTTATTCTTTCAAGTGGGCTTGCGGGCTGTCATGCCGATGGTGGCATAGTGGACGGACCATCTTTGCGGGTTGCGGCAATATTTGATATAGGCGCGGACATCGTGAGCAGACGCCTGTTTCGTTGCGATAAAGCGGTCCTGCAGCTGTTCGGCGGACAATGCCATCACTTCCGCTACGCCTTCTCCTCCCCGCAATAGCGGAGTGTTCATCTCTGTGCGGATGTCTGTCATGCCTTGCACTTCTGCCAGCGATGGCAGCAGCGTGCCGAATGCCGGGTTGATTCCCTTGTCACGGTACATGTGCTCAATGGCCAGGTTCACCCGTCGGACAGACTCGATTTCTTCCGCGGTTCCGTTCACTCCTTTGGCTGTGGTAAAGTCCGGTTCTTCCAGCACAATGTGTCCGCCGGGTTTCAATGCGCAGATTATCCGGGCCAGCGCTTTCTTATAGTCAGGGATATGGATGAGCACGTACCGCGCATGCACAATATCGTAATGGTCCGACGGTAACGGCGCTTCCGTTATGTCTTCGTGGATTAGACTGAAACTTTTCTCGTCCTTGATGAACCGTGGATTGATTTCAACCGCAGTTACTGTTCCTGACGGGTCGCATCTCTCAGCCATCCATCGCGCAATCGAACCGGTGCCGGGCCCGACTTCGAGGCAGTGCGCGCCTTTGCTGATACCAGCACTTATCAGCCGTTTCTGCGTGTCCGGGTCAAAGACTTGCTCAATTGCGCGCAGTCGTTCGCTCTCGCGCTGCGTGTTGACATCATCGAAAACATAGCTGTTCTTCGCCATTTCCCGGTTACATGGACGGCATGGCTATTTTTTTCGCGATGATCTGGTCGCGGATTTCGTCCACTTTTTGAATCACCGCGTAGGGGATGAGGTCCTGGTTGTGCTGGTCCATGGCATATCCAACGGCGCCTTCGGCCAGTCCGTAGGTCAGCACGCCGGGCGTGAACTGTTTGGCCGCAAATTTCGATATGATGTCGTACACAGCCACGTCCACTCTCTTGACCATTGATGTCAGCACTCTGCCCGGAGCAATGTCGTTTTGGTTTGAATCCACCCCGATGGCGAACTTTTTAAGACGGCTGGCTTCCATAATTACGCCTCTGCCCGCTCCTCCTGCCGCATGGAACACAATGTCCGCTCCGGCAAAAAATTCCCGGCTGGCCAGCGCCTGCGCTCCTTTGATATTTTCAAATGCCTGAGGTGTATC
>CAYHWZ010000082.1:0-6284 GCA_964359975.1 uncultured Elusimicrobia bacterium
ATTGCGTCCGAACTGGCCCGCAGGTCCAGGGTGATGGTGCTGGTGCACGGCTTGAAAGGTATCAACCAACTTGGTCAAGTCAAAGAAACTATTTCACGGACAGCCGGCGTGTCGGATGTTTACATGCGTTCATTTTCCGACGGCAACGCGGAACTTGAAGTGAAGATTGTGAGCGCCACGTCCGCGCAGATCGGCGAAGCGTTGACCAAGGACACTGCGATTGTCGCGCAGATCACCAGCCAGACTCAGGACAGTCTTGAAGTGCAGGTTCCATAAATATAACGGGGAGGCAAACATATCATTATGAATTCAACTAAGATACGCGGCGGAAAAGCAGGTTTTTGGTCGGTAATCGCTCTGACGCTGGTACTTGCCGGATGCGCTCTCAAACCGAAGTTTTTGATGCAGGGATACACGCCTCCCCGAAAAGTTGCGGTACTGCCCATGGCCAACCAGTCCAACGACATGAAAGGGCCGGAATATGTGCGTCAGGAATTCATCCGCATGATTGAAAAGCGCGGATACACTGTGATGCCCGCCACGGAAACAGACGAAATGCTCCGCACCAAGCTCGGTGTTACCGAGGGAGGACAGATGAATTCCACCACTCCGCAGAAGGCCGGCGAAGCGCTGGGCGTGGACGCGGTAGTGTACGGCGACCTGATTAATTTCAAGTTCCTCAACATTGGTTTTTATCAGAACAAACTGGTGGAAGCCAACTTCCGCATGATGGAAACAAAGTCCGGGCAGGCGCTATGGGAAGACCAGCGCAAAGCAAGCCGCAAACAGGTACAGACTTCGCTCAAAGGCGCAGGGCAGGCCATGGCTGGCGGTCTGGTGGAAAAAGCCGTTGGCAACATGCTCGGCGTGCCGCTCTATGAGCAGGTGCAGGCCGTGGTGCGGATGGCGACGTCAACGCTGCCGAAAGCGCGCTGATTTTTTAAATTTATCAAGGAGGTCGTATATTAAGATGAACTCTTCCAAACTTGTTTTGTGCAGTGTGATGATTCTGCCGTTAATGGCCGGATGCGCGGCCCAGACCAGCGTTAAGATGAAGCAGGACGTTTCGGCCAATGTCACGGAAAAAACAGAATCCAAGTATACCGGCCCCAGACGGCGCGTAGGCGTGGTGGACTTTGAGAACAAGACTGCTTACGGGCAGGGACGTCTCGGCCAGGCCGCGTCGGACATTCTGCTTACCGAGCTGGTTAAAACCGGCAAGTTTATCGTGGTGGAACGTGAGAAAATGGCCAAACTGATGGATGAACAGAAACTGGGTCTCACAGGCGCGGTAGATTCCAATACCGCGGCGCAGTTGGGCAAAGTGCTGGGTCTGAACGCCATCGTGACAGGCGCGATTTCAAATTTTGGCACGCGCACCACAGGGTCGGATTATCTGGTGACGCAGAGCAAACGTCAGGAAGCGACCTGCACCGTGGACATCCGGGTGGTTGACGCGGAAACAGGGCAAATCCTGCTGGCGGATTCCGGTAAAGGCGTTTCCAAAGTTTCGTCCGGCGGATTCCTCGGAATGGGCACGCAGGGCGGCTACGCGGAAAGCATCGAAGGTGACGCGCTCAGAGCCGCGATTTCACAGCTTATTGAAAATATCACTTCGCAAATCAACAAGAAACCCTGGAGCTGCAGAATTCCGCAGGTAAGTCCGGGCAAAATCTATCTGAGCGCAGGCACTGAGTCCGGTCTGGAAGTCGGCCAGAAACTGAAAGTCTTCTCGCAGGGCGCGGAAATCAAGGACCCGGATTCCGGCATTGTACTGGGACGTGAAGAAGAAGAGATCGGGCAGGTGGAAGTCGCGTCGCACGCAGGCGAAAAATTGTCCCTGGCAAAACTGGTCAAGGGCCGTTCGCCGCAAAAAGGCGACCTTTGCCGGCTCGTAGAATAACTCTGATTGACACAAAAAACTTATTTTGATAACCTTACATATATGCATTATCGCCGAGTCCGTACATTCCCTAAAGGGGTCGCCCTTTTCTGCAGGTGCTGTTGAGCGCTTATCTTATTAAGCGCTCTTTTTTTTAGCTGTACGGGCATTGAGTTCTTTGAAATTTAAGGAGTTTGCATCTGTTGCCATCCTGCTTATGATTGCAGGGTGCGTGCTCCCGTTCCAGGTGTGGAACGAAGACGCGCTGATGAAACTCCGGACTGTGGCAGTGGTCCCGATAGCGGTCGGAGCGGAACAGAAGGATTTGCTGAATTCATATTTCCCCCGCTTTCAGAGTGAATTTACAAAAGCGTTTGCTGGCAGGATCAGTTTGGTACCGGCGGAAACAGTGCGGAAACAGATTGAAGAATCAGCCGGCGGTCCGGACCGTGATTTCACCTGGGAATTTATGGCGGAGGTGGGCAGACAACTGCAGGCGGACGCGGTGATCGGTCTACTCATAGAGGAAAGCGACACTCCGGGCAAACTGATAGAGCATATTAAGGTGGTGGGAGTAGCCAGCGGCAAAATACTGGCGTCCAACAATTTTTTAATCAAGTCGTCGTCGCAGCACAGTTTCCGGCAGGAAATATCGGAACTGAAAACAATATTTCGCGACAACAAGAAGGCAGATTAGGGAGGTAACACACAAATGAAAAAAACTAGTTTACTGGCATTGGTATTGTTGGCGGGAGTGGCGGCCGGATGCACCAGATATGTGCCGCATTCTTTGTCCATGGGCGGAATAGGGATGCCTCCGATAGAAGTGATTGGAAATGTGGAGGGCGTCAGCCGTCAGAGAAAGGTTTCGCTGTTCCTGCTTCCGCTCGCGGTGACAGGCGATTATTCGTTGAAATCCGCAGTGGCCGACGCGCTGTCCAAGAGAGGCGGCGACACGCTGCTGAACGTGACCAGAGACGATGCAACAACGCTCTATCCGTTCCTTATCATCAATATTTTGGACAGAAAAACAGTGCTGACCGGAACTGCAGTCCGCTTTAAGAAACAGTAAGTTCAGCCGAAACAGCCGGGTTGAAACAAATATCCGTCAGCGTTTATGATGGAGAAAAATACTATGCGCAAATTATCGCAGAAACTTGAGACCAAGTCAGCAGTGCTGGCGCTTTCGCTCATCCTTACCGGATGCGGCGGATTGATTGAGTTCGCGCACAACAAGAACGCGGACCCTCTTTCCGCCACCAAAATATCTGTCCTGCCTCTTGCCATGGCGGACAAGATTGAAGGCGCGGTGCTGGCAGGCACATGGGAAACAGAACTGATGGGTATCGGGTACAACGTGATTGAGCGCGGGAATATCGAAACTATCCTGACAGAACAGGGACTGAGTCTGGCTGGCGCGACCAATGCCGAGCAATCCGCAAAAATCGGACAACTGCTCGGTTCGGAAGGCATTATATTCGGTTCCGGTCAGTCACTGGAACATTCCATCAAGCTGGTCAATTCAAAGACAGCTCAGACTCTTTGGAGTGTTTCAGCCCGTACGGAAACCCAGGCACAGATGGAGTTGCCGTCGAAAATGGCGCTGACTATCCGCAAGAAATTGCGGAAACTGGGATGGAAAGAATCTGAAAACGAGGACATCCTTCCCATTCCGGTGCAGGTAGGCCGCATCCGTGTGATCATCAACCCCAAAATCAGCAAAGTCAAGATTCAAAAAGTGGCTGTACTGCCGTTCCGCGGCGAAAATGGTGAAATCTGGGCGGACAAAGTGGCCAACACATTGCTGAAGACCGGGTACGATGTCATTGAGCGCAGTCAGATAGAGCAGATATTTAAGGAGCAGAAACTTTCGTTGACCGGCGCCATTACGCAGGAAGACGCGGACAAACTGCTGAAATTATACGGGATACAAGGCATGATTTTCGGGAACGGGTTCGGCTTGGCGTTGGCCAGCCAGGGCAGCGCGTCCGGCGGTTATGCCAGCGGATACAAGTTCAACATGAAACTGGTGAACATGGAGAACGGCGAACTGCTCTGGAGCTGTTACGGAAACATCGTGGCTTCGGGCGAAGACTTTGCGCTGTTTCCAAAACTGTTCCGCAAGATTGACGATACTGCGAGCGGTATCAAGGGGTGGTTCAGATAAGGTCATGAATAGACGCAGTTCACTTTTAGTAAAAAACAGAGCGGCATTCACCGCTCTATTTTTTTGCGCGATTTTGGTTTCAGGACAGGCGTTTGCGGATGATGTCGAACGACTCATCGGCAACCTGAAAGATGATTCTCCCAGCGTGCGGTGGCGCGCGGCAGACGATCTGGGCAAGACCGGCGACAAACGCGCGGTCATTCCTCTTATCGGAACATTGCGCGACAAAGCGCCGAACGTCCGGTCCAGCGCGGTTTTTTCACTTGGTTTGATAGGAGACAAAGACGCTGTTCCTTACCTGATCGACGCATTGGAAGACCGCGAACCTGAAGTGCGCATCAAAGCCATTGAAGCTTTGGAAAAAATGGGCGATGGCCGCGCCGTCACTCCTTTGATCACTATGCTCAAAGACAAAGACCCGATAGTGCGTGAAAAGGCGCCGCAAGCTGTGGTCAAAGTGGGCGCACCGGCTGTACCGCCACTGATACTCGCGTTCACGGACAAGGACCAGACAGTCCGGGACAGCGTGTCGGACGCGCTGTTTAAGATCGGCAAACCGTCGGTGGAACCGCTCGTACGCGCGCTGAAAGACGCAAACCCCCAAGTCCGGGAAAGTTCACTCGCCACACTGATAAAGCTGGGCTCCCTTTCCATCAATTCCCTGATTGAATCACTGAAAGACAAGGACGGAATACTGCGGGACAGAGTGCGTATGGCGCTCAAAAAAATCGGCACGTCAGTAATCGAACCGCTGACCGATTCACTTAAACATAAAGAATCCGCTGTGCGCGAAAGCGCTGTCATGCTTTTGGGAGACCTGAACGCGGTGAATTCCGCGGAATCCATCATTGATTTGCTGAACGACCCGGACGCCAAAGTGCGGGAACATGCCTGCCTTACACTCGGTGTGCTAAAGAGCGAGCCGGCCCTGGACGGTCTTGTAAAATCACTTTCAGATACGAACGCAGGCGTGCGGAGAGGCGCGATTACCGCGCTGGTAAAGATGGGCTCCCTTTCGGAAAAGAGTCTGGTCACTGCTCTTGCAGACGCGAATCCGCTGGTCCGGGCCGGAGCAGCGCGCGCTTTCGGCGAACTCAAAAACAGCAATGCTCTGGAACCGCTTCACAAAGCGTGCCAGGACGACGTTTCTTTTGTTCAAATCAGCGCTATCGGCGCGTTGGAATCGTTAAAAGACCCGAAATCCGTGACTACGCTCATCAAAGTTCTGAAGGACAAGGACGCGGAAGTTTGGCAGGCAGCAGGCCGCGCTTTGGTCACTATCGGCGAACCTGCCGTGGATGAACTGATCACTGAACTGGAAAACGAAAGCAAGAATTTCCGCAGCAGCGCGGCGCAGGCACTGGTCCATATCAAGAAACCGGCTGTCATGCCGCTCCTCAACTGTTTGAAAAGCGAGGAATCCTCCTTACGCGAAACCGCAGCGCGGGCGCTGGGACGTATCGGCGACATGTCCGCGTCCACTGCTCTGTCTGATCTGCTGAGCCGCGATAAAGACCCGAACGTGCGCAAAGTGGCCGCCATAGCAATGGGCCAAATCAAGGACAGCAAATCTGTTTCAGCTCTTACCGAATCGCTTAAAGACGCGGATTTGTCCGTGCGGATTGCCTCAGCCCGTGCGCTTTCGCTGGTGAACGACACGCGGGCACAGCAAATTATTTTGGCTGAAGCTAAAGAGAACAATTTGGAGGCCGCAGCAGGCGCATACGCTTTTCTCATTACCAAAGGTGAAAAGGAGTGGGAAGATCTTCTGGTACTGGCTCTGCAGACTTACGGCAACTTTGCCATGTACCAGGTCTACGCCAATTGCGGTAACCCCAAGCTTAAAGGCGCCTCTGACCAGTGGCGCAGCGCCAACCCCACTCTCATGAACGACCCTTCAGAAAGAGAAGAGTACGTCCGCAGTCCCGACCTGGCCAAAGTCCTCTGGAATAAGTAGTTCCCCAAACCTTAACCCGAATATATTTCGTTGGCCCGTCATACCGGCTTTGGCCGGGGTGTCGGTCGGCGCTATCTAAACTGCATTAAGGAGCATTTAGGGGTGTGCGTTTACTCACAGGGGGGTGTGCGTAAAATCACAATTGAACTTGCGGGGATGTCTGGTATACTTTAGGCGAAGGGCTGGAACCGGGGGGTTATCCAGGCCCTGCAATTCGGGGGAAACAATGGGGCACAGCAGTGGATCGTCGGGGGGATGGGGAGAGGAAGGGGGAAGTC
>CAYHWZ010000082.1:6294-8497 GCA_964359975.1 uncultured Elusimicrobia bacterium
CCCCCCCCCCGCCGCCCGCCGGCCGCCGCCCGCCCCTGGGGGTCGCGGCCCGGGGGAAGTCAACATCCTCTCCCCATTTTTTCCACCCGATGTATCAATCGTTTACTGCTGGTTTAAGCGGAAAATAGAAAACTGTCAGGATTTAACGAATTCTTGAACGGTACGGCTGATTTTCTCTGAAGTGAACCCAAACTTTTCGTAAAGACCTTCCGGACTGCCGGACTCACCGAAACTTTCCAATCCAATTCTTTTCAAACGGATATTCAGTCCGGCAAGCGCGGCTGTTTCGCTGATTGCGCTGGCCAGTCCGCCAATCACATTGTGGTCTTCGGCCACGATCACGTTCCGGGTTTTACTGCAAAAAGTCTTTACCGCTTCTTCGTCCAGCGGCTTGATGGTGTGTATATTGACCACGGCAGCGTCAATACCTATGCCCTGCAGGTCCTGCGCAGCTTTGAGCGAACTGTCCACCACTCCGCCGGTACAGAAGATAACAGCAGTCGAAGGTGAATTGCCGCCGGAAAATGGTTTTAGGATGTCAGCTTTACCGAACTGAAATTTGTAATCGGGTTTGTGAAGGTCGGGCAATTTTTGGCGGGTAAGACGGAGATAGACAGGCCCGTTATACTCTGCGGCCCATTGCACGGACTGACGCGCTTCCAAATCATCTGCGGGCTGGACAATGGCCATGTTGGGCAAAGAGCGCAGCATGGCGATATCTTCCAATCCCATCTGTGAATAGCCATCTTCGCCGATTCCCGCGCCGGCATGCGTGCCGACCAGCTTTACATTGGTACCGGCATACGATACGGACATGCGGATAGTTTCGTAACGTCCTACCAAAAAACAGGTGAACGATGCGGCAAAAGGGATTTTTCCGGCCATGGCCAATCCTGCGGCTGTGCCGATGAGGTTCTGTTCCGCAATTCCCATCTCGATATACCGGTCCGGGAACTTTTTGGCAAATGAGCTGGTCATGGTGGATTTGCCGAGGTCTGCGTCCATTACCACAATCTGCGTATTTTTTTCAGCCAAAGCTGTGACTGCTTCCCCGAAAGATTGGCGCGAGGCAATGTTGCTCATGGATTATTCGGTGGGATGTCTTTCGATTTCGAGAATGGCCTGCTCAGCTTCGGCCGCAGTGGGCGCTTTGCCATGCCACTCGATTTTGTTTTCCATAAAAGAAACACCCTTGCCTTTGACCGTATGGGCGATGATGAGGTGCGGTTTGCCGGCCATGGCGCGTGTTTTATCAAGCGCGCCGAGAATCTGTTCAAAATTGTGACCGTCGATTTCCTGCACGTGCCAGTTGAACGCGTTCCACTTATCTGCAATGGGCTCGAGGTCCATGACTTCTTTGGTCGTACCGTCAATCTGGCTCTTGTTGTAGTCGAGGAAAACAATCAGGTTGTCCAATCCGAACTTGGGCGCGGACATGGCGGTTTCCCAAATCTGGCCTTCCTGAGTCTCGCCATCGCCCAGCATGCAGAACACGCGGAACAGGTTGCCGTCCATTTTGGACGCGAGCGCGAGTCCCTGTGCTATCGAAAGTCCCTGACCAAGCGAACCGGTGGACGATTCTACGCCGGGCACTGTGCCGCGCACCGGGTGTCCCTGGAACCGGCTGTTATTTTTCCTTAAAGTGAGTGTTTCTTCAATGGGGAAATAACCGGACCGGCCAAGCACGGCATAAAGGGCGGGCACAGCGTGTCCTTTGGACAAAATAAAGCGGTCGCGGAGAGGCCATTCAGGTTCCTGCGGGCGGTGTTTCATCACCTGAAAATAGAGCACGGTCAAAATATCAATGGCTGAAAGCGAACCGCCCGGATGTCCGGACCCGGCTTCGGCCAGCATACGGATAATCCATACGCGTAATTCTTTGGCCAGGGTCTTGAGACGTTTGAGCTGTTCGGATTTCAAATCAAGCGCGGGCTGCGCGGCTTTGAGACTTTTGGTCATTTGCGCCATAGCAATTAATTATAGCTTTTGATTCAACTTTTGACAAGTGCAGCGAAAAATACTAGAATTTTTTATACATGCCAAAGGTCAATATCCGTCGAGTAATCCTGATGGTGATGGATTCTGTGGGAGTGGGCGAACTGCCGGACGCCGGCGAGTACGGCGACAAGGGCGCCAACACTCTGGAACACGCGGCGCAAGCTGTGGGCGGTCTTCCTTTACCCAATCTTGAAAAGCTCGGAAT
>CAYHWZ010000083.1:0-8453 GCA_964359975.1 uncultured Elusimicrobia bacterium
TCACGCGTATCCCCCACACTACCGCCGGACAGGGATATCCCGAACCGTCTCCCTACGATACTTTTGTGCTCGATAACCGTGTCCGTTTTGTCGGTGACCGCGTGGCGGCAGTTGCAGCCATATCGCGCGAAATCGCCGAAGAAGCTGTGCGCAAAATCAAAGTGGAATACGAAATCCTCCCCGCAGTTTTTGACCAGCTCGATGCCATCAAAGACGGAGCGCCCATGGTTCACGAAGAGGAAGACGCGCTCCGCATTCCAGATGCGGAACACAACATCGCGGCCAAATTCGACTTTGAGTTCCACGAAGGTGAATGGTTCAAAGACGCGGACATGGTTTTTGACAAAGAGTACCGCACCCAGTATGCACAGCACTGCGCCATCGAACCGCACGTGTGCATCACATATCTTGAAGACCAGGGTCGGCTCGTTATCCGCACGTCCACGCAGGTCCCGTACCATTGCCGACGCATCGTGGCACAGGCGCTGAACATCCCGCTCAAATCCATCCGCGTCATCAAACCGCGTATCGGCGGAGGGTTCGGTTCCAAACAGGAAATCGTGCTCGAGGATATCTGCGCCGCGCTCACTCTGAAAACCGGCCTGCCGGTGAAAATCGAGTACACACGCGAAGAAACATTCGTCAGTTCGCGCACCCGTCACCCGGCCTACGTCCGTCTCAAAACCGGCGTGAAAAAAGACGGCACCATCACGGACGCGGACATGTACGTGGTGATGAACACAGGCGCGTACGGCACGCACGCGTTGACAGTGATGATGTGTTCCGGTTCGCACACTCTGCCCATGTACAAAGCGAAGAATGTGAAATTCGTCGGACGGTCCGCATACACCAACCTGCCCGTCTGCGGCGCGTACCGCGGATACGGAGCCACACAGGGATTTTTTGCGTTCGAACAGCAAATGGACATCATGGCCGAGGCCATCGGTATGGACCCGGTTGAGTTCCGCATGAAAAATTATATCCGTGAAGGCGAGCCTTCCCCGGTGTTCAAAGCCATGGGCGAAGGACGCGAAGGAGTGGCCCAGTATATCACTTCCTGCGGTTTGGCCGAAGCTGTAAAAAAAGCGAAAGTGGAAATGGACTGGGACCGCAAATACGTCCAGTACCGTCGGGACAACCAGAGTCCGAACCCGATCAAACGCGGTGTCGGCATCTGCTGTCTGATGCAGGGTTCCGGCATTGCGGAAGTGGACATGGGCTCCGCGTCCATCAAGCTGAACGAAGACGGTTCATTCAATCTGCTCATCGGCGCCGCTGATCTCGGCACAGGATGCGACACAGTGATGGCCCAGATTGCGGCCGAAGTGCTCGGTGTCAACGAGTCGGATATCATTGTCACAGCTACGGATACCGACGTCACTCCGTTCGACGTGGGCGCGTACGCTTCGTCCACCACCTATATTTCCGGACACGCGGTGAAAAAAGCCGCGGAAGACGCGCGCCGCCAAATCCTGCAGGCCGCGGCCGGTATGCTCGACGAAAAAGTCGAGGAGATTTACCTGAAAGACAAAAAAGCCGTTTCCAAAAAGACCGGCGCCAGCGTCACGCTCATGGACGTGGCCAACACTACGCTCTACTATCACGACCAGTTCCAGATCATCGGTACCGCGTCGCATTTTTCGCATTCCTCGCCCCCTCCGTTTGCCGCGCACATGGTGGACATTGAGGTGGACACAGAAACCGGCAAAGTAAAAGTGCTGAAATACGTCGCGGCCGTTGACTGCGGCACCGCCATCAACCCCGCGCTCGCCGAAGGACAGACAGAAGGTTCCGTGATGAACGGCATCACCTTCGCATTGACAGAAGAAATGGTATTCGACGCGCAGGGACGCACTATCAATCCAAGTTTCACCAAATACAAACTCTACTCCACGCGCGATTGTCCGGAAATCAAGACCATACTCATCCCCACATACGAACCGTCCGGACCGTTCGGCGCCAAGTCTGTGTCGGAAATTTCCATCAACGGAGCCCAGGCCTCAATCGCAAACGCCATTTACTACGCGACGGGCGCGCGACTGTACGAGGCGCCGTTCACCTCGGAAAAAGTCTGGCGCGGCATTCAGCAGGTAGGCAAAAAGGAGGCAGTGATCCGATGAAAACTTCGCCTGCAAAATCCTCAGGAAAAATAAACCCGCTGGAGATGGCCAAACAGCAGTTGGCGCTCGCCGCAGAAAAATTGGCGCTCGACCCGAACATCCACGAAAAGCTCAAGTATCCCAAACGCACACTGATCGTGTCCATTCCCATACGATTGGACAACGGGACCATTAAAACATTCACCGGTTACCGTGTACAGCACAGTCTGGAGCGCGGGCCGGCGAAAGGCGGTATCCGTTACCATCCGGCCGTGGATCTCGACGAAGTCACCGCCTTGGCCATGTGGATGACCTGGAAATGCGCAGTGGTGAACATACCGTACGGCGGCGCCAAAGGCGGCGTTATCTGCGACCCAAAATTACTTTCATTGTCTGAACTTGAACGGCTTACACGCCGGTATATTTCGGAAATAGGCATCATTATCGGACCGGAAAAAGATATTCCCGCTCCGGACATGGGCACCAATCCTCAAGTCATGGCCTGGATCATGGACACCTACTCCATGAACGTGGGGCACTCAGTGCCCGGTATTGTCACAGGCAAGCCGCTCGACATCGGAGGTTCGCTGGGTAGACTGGAAGCAACCGGACGCGGCGTGGTGTATGTCACGGAAAAAATCTGTGACTATTTAAAAATGGACCTGAACAAAGCTTCGGTCGTTGTGCAGGGATTCGGAAACGTCGGGTCCAACGCCGCGCGTATTTTTTACCGTGCAGGCAAAAAAGTGATCGCGGTGTCCGACGTCAATTCCGGTCTCTACGACCCGAAAGGACTTGACATTGACGCGCTGGTCAAGCACCGCTGGAAGACCGGACAGATAGCCGGATTTAAATCCGGAAAAGCAATCTCCAACGATGACCTGCTCGAACTTCCCTGCGATATTCTGGTGCCCGCTGCGCTGGAAAACCAGATTACCAGCGAAAACGCCCCCCGCATCAAAGCCAAAATCATCGTCGAGGGCGCCAACGGACCTACAACGCCCGAAGCGGACCGCATTTTGAAAGAGCGCGGTATATTCGTCGTGCCCGACATCCTGGCCAACGCCGGAGGCGTGACGGTCTCCTACTTTGAGTGGGTGCAGAGTCTCCAGTCATATTTTTGGAAGGAAGATGAAGTGAACGAACGACTCCGTCAGATCATGACCGGCGCATTCGACGCTGTCATGAAGATGATGGAAAAATACAAGGACAAGGGCGTGGACATGCGCACCGCGGCCATGATGCTCGCGGTCCAGCGTGTGGCCGAGGCAGCGCGTTTGCGCGGATTGTACCCGTAACAAATCTGCCGCGTTATCGAATGACACAACTGCTCATCACTCACGGCCGGCTCTTCACGCTCGGCGAAAACAACCGTTACATACCCGACGGAGCCGTTGCCGTTGAAGACGGAAAAATCGCGGAGATTGGCACGGCTTCCAAACTGGTTTCAAAGTATCCCAAAGCAAAGAGGATAGACGCGCGCGATAAACTTATCCTGCCTGGATTCATCTGTGCGCACCATCACTTCTACTCGGCGTTAGCGCGCGGCATGTCCGTGCCCGGCAAACCGCCCCGCAACTTTCTGGAAATCCTGAAAAAACTCTGGTGGAAACTGGACGCCGCTCTCGACGCAAAAACCGTTTATTACAGTTCGCTCGTCTCCGCCGTGGACTGCTTGAAACACGGCGTGACAACTGTGATAGACCACCACGAAAGCCAGAATTTCCAGCTCGGCAGTCTGGACGAAATCGAGCGCGCGGTACACGAAACCGGCCTGCGTGCCAATCTCTGTCTTGGCGTCTCCGACCGCTATGGCCGCAGCAAAGAGGGCATCAAGGAAAACGCAAGATTTTTGCAAAAACTGAATTCGTCCCACATCCCACACCCCGCATCCCTCGTTTCAGCGTCCGTCGGCCTTCATGCCTCTTTCACTGTCAAGGACAGCACTGTTGAAGATTGCGTTGCGCTGGCCCGCAGATATCAAGCTGGTGTTCACACGCATTGCGCAGAAGATATCTCAGACCAGAGAGACGCGATGAAAAAACACCGCAAGACAGTTGTCGAGAGACTTTACAAACTCGGTGCGCTCGGCAGAAAAAGCATTCTGGTGCATTGCGTCCACACCAAAGACAAAGAACTCGACATCATCCGTGCAACCGGTACCAGCGTGGTTCACAATCCCGAATCAAACATGAACAACGCCGTCGGCGCATCGGACATTCTGAATATGATGCGTAAAGGCATCCGCGTCGGACTCGGCACGGACGGTATGTCGTCGGAAATGACCGCCCAGGCGCGCACCGCTTATCTGCTCCAGCGTCACGTTCACTGCGACCCGCGCGTTGCATTTGCCGAATCCGCAAACATGCTGATACAGAACAACAGCCGTATCGTCTCCGCACTTTTTAACCAGAGAATCGGAGTGCTTGAACCCGGTGCCGCCGCGGACATCATCACTGTTGACTACAATCCCCCCACCCCGATTTCTGAAAATAATTTCATGGGACACCTCATGTTCGGACTGCCGTACGCGCGCGTGGATACGGTAATTGTCGATGGTAAAGTCCGTCTTAAAGGCGGCCAATGTCCCGGCCTGAACGAAAATGAAATACTTTCAAAGAGCCGCGAGCATGCTAAGAGACTCTGGTCCAGGATACACTAAGGACATGACTTCAAATACATTTCTCAAAGGTAAAACAGCCCTCATCACCGGCGGCAACCGCGGGATAGGGTTTGCCATTGCGCGCGCTCTTGCAGAACACGGCGCGAAAGTCGGTATCTGCGGACGCAATGCGCAGACCGTTTCCGAATGCGCGCGCGAACTGGAAAAACTCTCGTCTGGTTCCTGGGGCGCGGTCTGTGATGTGCGGAGCGAACCGGATCAAACCGCATTTTTTGCCGCTGCCAAAAAACAGTTTGAAAAACTGGACATCTGCGTGCCGAACGCGGGCGAAGCCACGCTCGGATCCATCACGCAAACTTCACTAGCAGACTGGAACACGAATATCGAGTCTATCCTGACCGGCACTTTTCTGACGATGAAAGCCGCCATTTTGTGGATGAAAGAGACAAAAACGCCCGGAGCCATCCTGCCCGTAGTTTCGCAGGCAGGCAAAGTCGGATTCGAGCTCCGCGCCGGATATTGCGCGGCCAAGTGGGGTTCGCTCGGACTCATCGAATGCGCGCGCATGGAAGCGAAAAAATACGGTATCCGCATCACCTCGCTTCTGCCCGCGTCCGTAGCCACGGATTTCCAGGCAAAAAATCCCATGGGCACAGACTGGATGATGACCGCCGACGACATAGCCGAAGCCGCGCTCTACGCGCTCACCGCCTCCGACCGCGTGGACCTGAACGAATTATGGCTAAGATGCTGGAAAAAGGCGGATAAAAAGGACCGATGAAACTAATATCCATAAGAATATATGGTGTGCCATATCCTCAGGACAAGGTGAGTGGCGCGATTGCCAAGGCCAAGGAATGGAGCGACAAAGTAGAAAATGAAACTAAACGGTTCCGAAAAATCAAAAAGCCCTGTCATTTGAAATGTATTTTTTTCCTCTATAAGGATAAGTTTCCCAAGGACTATCCCTTTGGTACTGACTTAGATAATCTGCTAAAACGATTTCTTGATGCACTGAATAAAACCGTGTTCAACAATGGAGTTGGAAAAGATTCATGTGCTGTCAGAATAACCACGAGAAAGGTCAAGATTTCTAACCCGGCGCAATCCGGTGCAAAATTGGAAATAAGCACAATTGACTTTTAGTCATATGTCTTTGCGTGCAAAATTGATTAAGTTTGCGAATGTGCGTCCCTTCTCCTTGAAAAGGAGAAGGATAGGATGAGGATTGCCGTGCAGGAATTTGAATCCTCACCCTGCCCTCTCCTTTGCAAGGAGAGGGAACCTGAATTTGCAGAGATGTGCGATTAAAATTACAAAGGAGCAATAAATGGCAATGAAAATAAATGAAAAAGTGCTGAAAAAAACCGTCGATCTGTGCAGAAAACGGAACGTGGTCATCCCCACTTTCGCCGAGATGAAAGACCCGCGCAAAGTGCCGGAGAAGATCAAAGCTGGTCTGAAAAAAGTCGGACTCTGGGACGTCAACCCGCTCAACCTTTTCCGCATTACCTGGAAGAATAATCCCGACACCGGCGCATTCGGCGACGTCAACTATCTCGAAATCCCGCGCGAAATCACCGGCATCAAAGCGCGCGTGGTCGGACTCATCGGCAAATATTTCCCCACGGGCGCGCACAAAGTCGGAGCCGCGTTCGGATGTTTGGCCCCGCGTCTTGTCTCCGGACAATTCGACCCCAGTTCGCAAAAAGCAGTCTGGCCCTCTACGGGAAACTATTGCAGAGGCGGCGCGTTTGATTCCGCGCTCCTCGGATGCACCGGTATCGCCATCCTGCCCGAAGGCATGAGCCAGGAACGGTTCGACTGGCTGAAAGAAATCGGCGCCGAAGTCATTGCCACGCCCGGCACCGAGAGCAATGTGAAAGAAATCTACGACAAATGCTGGGACATCAAAAAGAACCGCAAAGACTGTGTCATCTTCAACCAGTTTGAAGAGTTCGGCAACTCGTGCTGGCATTACCATGTGACCGGTTCCGCCATCGAAGAAGTCTACACCAAACTGAAGGCGCAAAATCCCAAACTGAAGATGGCCGGATACTCTTCCGCGACCGGTTCCGCCGGGACTATCGCAGCTGGCGATTACTTGAGGAAAGTTTCCCCGCACATAAAAATCGAAGCCAACGAAGCGCTCCAGTGCCCGACATTATTGCTGAACGGTTTCGGCGCGCACCGCATCGAGGGAATCGGCGACAAACATGTGCCCTGGATCCACAACGTGCGCAACACGGACATGGTCAGCGCCATCGACGATGAAAACACCATGCGTATCCTCCGCCTCTTTAACGAACCCGTCGGCCAAAAAGTCCTGCTGGAGAACGGCGTTTCCAAAAAACTTCTCGAACAAATCCCGCTCCTCGGCATATCCGGCATCTGCAACATGCTGAGTTCCATCAAGATGGCGAAATATTACGAGTTCGACGAGAACGATGTCATCTTCACCATATTCACCGACTCAGCCGGTATGTACCTGTCCCGCGTAAAAGAGCTGGAAAAAGAAATGGGCAAATACACCCGCGAAAACGCGCTCGTTGATCTGGAGCGTTACCTGCGCGGCGTGGGCATAGATTATCTGCACGAGCTGACCTATTACGACAAAAAGCGCCTGCACAACCTGAAATATTTCACTTGGGTCGAACAGCAGGGCCGCACGTCGGAAGAATTGAACGAACTCTGGCATCCGGAATTCTGGGACAAAACTTTCGACCAGGCCAAAGAGTGGGACAAACTAATCGCGGATTTCAACAAACAGACAGGCCTTTAAGGAGGGCACACAAACCATGCAAACATTGTTGAGAGGGAAAGACTGGATAGAGACAATTGACTGGACCAAGGAAGAACTGGAAACATTGCTTGAATGCGCCACACTGTTCAAGCGATACCACGCGCTTGGCATACCTCACCGTCTGCTCGCGGACAAAACGCTCTACAGCATGTTCTTCGAACAGTCCACACGCACGCGCAATTCTACCACCACCGCCATGCACCAGCTCGGCGGACACGCAGTGGACCTGACGCCGGACAAAATGCAGATTTCGCACGGTGAAACACCGAAAGATACAGGCAAAGTGCTCTCACGTTACGGGCACGGCATCGCCATCCGAAACTGTTTCTACGGTATCGGCAACAAGTACATCCGCGAAGTTGCCAAATGGGCGGAAGTGCCGGTAACGAACCTCCAGTGCGACATAGACCATCCCTGCCAGTCCATCGCCGATCTTATGACCATCCGGGAAAAATTCGGCTCCAATCTGCGCGGGATGAAGTGCGTTGTTTCCTGGACCTACGCTCCGGCCTACGCGCGCCCGCTTTCGGTGCCGCAGGGTCTTATCTATCTTCTGCCGCGCTTCGGCATTGATGTGACATTGGCTCATCCCAAAGAGTTCTACCTCATGCCCCATACGGTGGAACTGGCCAAAAAGTATGCGAAGGAAAACAAGACAAAATTCGAAATCACCAACAACATTGACGCCGGATTCAAGAACGCCATTGTCTGCTATCCCAAATCATGGGGTTGTCATCAGTACCTTGCCGACAAGAACGTGCCTGAAGACCAGAAAAAAGAACAGGGCATGGCGCTCCTGAACAAATACAAAAGTTGGGTCGCGACGGAAAAACGCATGAAACTGGCGAAAAAAGAAGCCATCTACATGCACCCGCTCCCCGCTGACCGCGGATTCGAAGTGGAAGACGCTGTGATCGACGGCCCGCAG
>CAYHWZ010000084.1:0-8421 GCA_964359975.1 uncultured Elusimicrobia bacterium
TGGCGGTCCATCTCTGCCGGATCGCGGCCGAGCACGATGACGTCCATGGGCGTCTCGCTGAACAGGCTGAAGATGTTGCGCCCCATCTTCCCGTAGCCGATGATGCCGACTCTCATCGGTGCCGGAGGACCGGCGTAACCGAGCGGAAGGGACGCCTCACTAGTCGACTTTCTGCAGGACGAGCGTCCCGTTGTGTCCGCCGAACCCGAACGAATTGGAGATGGCGCAGGTGACTTTATGTTCCCGCGATTTGTTGGGCACATAGTCCAGGTCACATTCCGGGTCAGGTGTTTCGTAATTGATGGTCGGGTGCACCATTCCCTTATTAATGGAGAGAATGGCAGCGATGAGTTCCACTCCACCAGCTGCGCCCAGCAAATGTCCGGTCATGGACTTGGTGGACGATACCGGTATTTTTTTTGCGCGTTCGCCGAAAACATTCTTAATCACCAATGATTCGGCCCGGTCGTTGATGGCAGTCGAGGTGCCGTGAGCGTTCACATAGTTCACTTCATCCGGATTGATTTTGGCGTCTTCGAGCGCGAGTTTGACTGCGCGTGTCTGGGACTTGCCTTCCGGCGACGGCGATGTGATGTGATACGCATCGTCGGTGGCGCCGTATCCGGCAAGTTCTGCCATGATTTTGGCTCCGCGCGCTTTAGCGTGCTGTTCCGTTTCCAGCACCACAATCCCGGCTCCTTCGCCCATGAGGAACCCTTCACGGTTCTTGTCAAAGGGGCGGCTGGCTTTTTCCGGGTTGTCGTTGTACGATTCCGCCAATGCTCCGGCCTGTGAAAAGCCGGACAGTCCCAACTGAGTGATAGCTGCTTCGCTCCCGCCGCAGATAATTACGTCCGCATCTCCGTAACGGAGGTGGCGGAGCGCTTCACCGATGGCATTGTTGGCAGTGGCGCAGGCCGACGACACTGCGTAGTTGAGCCCTGCGAATCCCCACTCGATGGCGATTTCACCTGCGGCCATGTTAGAAATGAGTTTGGGTATCAGGAACGGGCTCACTTTTCTGGGGCCGCGTTTCAGCAAAACCTCAAACTCTTCCTCGATGGTCGTCAGACCGCCGATACCGCTGCCGACGATGACGCCGATCCGTTCCGGGTTTTCCTTGGTCATGTCCAGCCCGGACTCAGCCAGAGCCATTTTCGTTGCGGCCACGGCGAACTGCGTGAACCGGTCCATCCGACGGGCTTTTTTCCGGTCGATGTAGTCTTCGGCTTTGAAGTCTCTGACTTCAGCCGCTATCTTGCATGCGTACGCAGTGACGTCGAAATAGCTCACTTTACACGCCCCGGACCGCCCTTCCATCAGCGATTTCCAGAACGCGTCCAGGCCTATTCCGATGGGACTGATAACACCTGCTCCTGTGATAACGACTTTAGTCACGAGTTTCTCCCTTTGTTGCGAGTTTTGCTGTAATTATTTCTTGTGGCCTTTGATATAGTCAATGGCCTGTCCGACGGTCTGGATTTTCTCGGCTTCTTCGTCCGGAATCTCCATGTCGAACTCTTCTTCCAGCGCCATGACGAGTTCCACTGTGTCCAGTGAATCTGCGCCCAGGTCGTTGACAAAAGAAGCTGCCGGGACCACAGTTGCGGCGTCCACACCCAGGTTCTCCACAATGATTTCTTTTACTTTACTTTCCACATCGTCTGCCATGATATCCTCCTTATTGTGAACGCGCGGCGCATACTGACGCCGCATCGTTGCTACATGTACATCCCTCCGTTGACTGACAAAACGTGTCCTGTGATATAGGACGAATCTTCCGATGCCAGGAACAGGGCTGCGTTGGCCACGTCCGACGCTTCGCCGAGCCGTTCGAGCGGTATGAGTTTGGCCAGGTTCTGTTTTTGTTCGTCCGAAAGCATTTCGGTCATGCGCGTGCGGATAAAACCGGGCGCAATGGCATTCACTAAAATATTCCTCGACGCAAACTCGCGTGCGCAGGTCTTGGTCATGGCAATGAGACCGCCTTTGGACGCGGCATAGTTGGCCTGTCCCGCGTTGCCCATCAGACCGACGATGGAACAGATATTGACGATACGTCCGGACCGTTGTTTCATCATGGGACGGACAACGGCTTTGGTGCAGTTGAACGAACCTTTGAGATTGACGGCCAGCACTGCGTCCCATTCCATATCCGACATGCGCATTACGAGATTGTCTTTGGTGATGCCGGCATTGTTCACGAGGATGTCGATATGTCCGAACTTTTCCTGCGCCTTTTTCACAAGTTCTTCGCACTGAGTGAACTGGGTGACGTCCACTTTCATGGTCATGGTCTTTACTTTAAATTTTTCTTCGATTTCCGCGGCGGTTTTTTGGCAGGCGTCTTCCATTACGTCACAGATGACAATGTTGGCACCTTCGGCGGCGTAACGCATGCCGATTTCGCGGCCGATACCTTGCGCGCCTCCGGTAATTATCGCTGTTTTATCCTTTAATCGCATTGGTTAAATTCTCCATCTCTTTAAGAGTTTTGTTGAGTGAATCTGCGTCTTCCACGTTTAGTGTTTTCATTTTACGGTCAATTTTCCGCAATATTCCGCAGAGCACTTTGCCGGGCCCGACTTCAATGAATGCTTCCGCGCCGCTTTCCGCCATTTTCCGGACTGAATCTTCCCACAGTACCGGATGGTCTACCTGGGCTGCCAGTTTCCTGCGGAAATCTTCCGCTTGTGTTGCGGCGGACGCGTCCACGTTGGTGAACACAGGCACGGCTGCGTTTTTAAGTTCCGCTCCCTTCAACGTTTCCGCCATTTTCTGCGCAGCTTCGCGCATCAGCGCCGAGTGGAACGCTCCGGACACGTTGAGCAGAATGGCTTTTGCTCCGGGCACGGCTGAAATTTTTCCTGCAAGCGTTTCAATCGCTTCTTTACTGCCGGCAACTACGATCTGGCCGGGCGAATTGAAGTTCACCATTTCGCACACGCCTTTTTCACCGGCGCATTCAGCGCAAAGAGATTTGAGCGTTTCGCGGTCCATTCCCAGCACAGCGGCCATGGTGCCTGGATACTTGCCGCAGCATTCCTGGATGAATCGGCCACGATATTCTACCAATTTTAAGCCCGTTTGAAAATCAAAAACTTTTGAACTGTACAGGGCGGAATATTCACCCAGACTGTGGCCCGCGGAAAAAGCGCATTTACCGTCGGAAAGATTGATCCTTTTGGACAAAGCTTCGTACGCGGCGGAGCTGACGGTAAAGATGGCGGGCTGGGTGACAAGCGTCTGGCGCAGTTCCTCATCAGTGCCTGTGAACATTTTGGCGCGCAGGTCCCATCCGAGGATTTCGTTGGCGCGGTCAATGACATTTTTACTTTCCGGAAACTGGTCGTACAGGATTTTCCCCATTCCCGTAACCTGCGAACCCTGTCCCGGAAAAATCAGCGCGAATTTCATTTTACCACCTTACCACGGCAGCGCCCCAGGTGAGACCTGCGCCAAACGCGACCAGTTCCACCAAATCACCGGATTTTATCCGTCCCCCGCGCTGGGCCTCATCGAGCGCAATGATGGTGGTGGCTGCGGACATGTTGCCGTATTTCTGCAGATTGACGAAAACTATGTCAGCAGGCGCATGCAGTCTTTTGGCAACAGATTCGATAATGCGCAGGTTTGCCTGATGCGGAATGAAAAGTTTGAGGTCGGTGGTTTTAAACCCGGCAATTTCCAGGGCTTTTTCCGACGCTTCCACCATTTTGTTAACGGCGAGCTTGTACACTTCGGCGCCGTCCATGTGAATAGTGTTTGACTTGTTGGCCAGGACTTCCGGGCTGGTCGGACAGCGGGACCCGCCAGCAGGCACATTCAAAATTCCGGATTTCCCCCCATCGGCGCCGATGTAAACAGACAGGATTCCCGCGTCGCCTTCGCTTGCGGAAATAACGCATGCGCCTGCACCATCGCCGAACAGGACGCACGTGGCGCGGTCGGTCCAGTTGGTGATTTTGGAAAGTGTGTCCACTCCGATAAGTAGAATCTTTTTTGCCTGTCCGGACTCGATAAAACTTTTGGCTGTGGCCAGTCCGTAGACAAAACCGGAACAGGCCGCGGAAATGTCCATGGCTCCGGCCTTGTTTGCGCCGAGAGCGGACTGCACCAGGCACGCTACCGACGGGAACATCATGTCCGGTGTGCAGGTGCAGACCAGGATGAGGTCGAGCTCTTCCGCGGAAATTTTTGCGTTTTCCACCGCCAACCGTGCGGCGCCGATGGCCAGGTCGGATGCGGCTTCAGTGGAACTTGTTATCCTGCGTTCCTGGATGCCGGTCCGCGTG
The DNA here is from genome assembly GCA_964359975.1 of uncultured Elusimicrobia bacterium. Classification (GTDB taxonomy): domain Bacteria; phylum Elusimicrobiota; class Elusimicrobia; order 2-02-FULL-39-32; family 2-02-FULL-39-32; genus CAYHWZ01. The sequence continues at coordinate 4,296 of CAYHWZ010000084.1, forward strand.
CGGATCCACTCGTAGGAAGTGTACACCATTTTTTCCAACTCTGCATTGGTGAGCACTTTTTCGGGTAAGCAGCGTCCTGTTCCGATGATTTTAGCGCGTTTCATATTGTGTTCAATGGGACGTGGGCAGCGGCTGGAAAGTGCGTGACGCGCGCTGAGGGATTTTTTTCGGCATGTTGGCGCTCAGTGCGTGCGAAACAAAATGGTCGCTGGATATACGTTTGATGTCTTCCTGTATGGCTTCGTTCACTTTACCTTCCACGAAATGTTTGGAGACGCGGATGGCGTTCTTGATGGCTTTGGGCGAAGATTTGCCGTGACAGATGATGCAGACGCCTTTGACTCCGAGGAGTGGCGCGCCGCCGTACTCGGCATAGTCCACTCTTTTGCGGAATTTTTTAAAAGCCGGACGTATGAACAGGTATCCGAGCTTGGCCAGCAGACTTGCGGCAATCTCCGCCTTGATCATTTTACCGATGGAATCCGCTGTGCCTTCGATGGCTTTCAGCGTTACGTTGCCGACAAAACCGTCGCAGACGATCACTTCGGCTTTGCCTTTAGTGATGTCGCGCCCCTCGACGTTTCCGATAAAATTGAGACTTTTGCATGCTTCCAGAAGAGGCGCAGTATGTTTGGTGAGATGGTTTCCCTTTTCCTTTTCCTCGCCAATAGAAAGTAAGCCGATGCGGGGATTTTTCATTTCTAAAATGCTTTCTGCGCAATGTTTGGCCATGACAGCGAACTGGAGCAGGTACTCGGGTTTGCAGTCCGCATTGGCTCCGACGTCGGCCATGATACACAGGCCCCTTTGCGTCGGAATCAGCGTGGCAATGGCGGGCCGGTAAATGCCGGGCAGACGTCCGAGATAGCGGAGCGCGCAGGTCATGACAGCTCCGGAATTGCCGGCGGAAACAATGGCGTCGGCTGTGCCTTCCGCTACCATGCGTGTGGCCACTACGATACTGGAATCCTGTTTACTGCGGCTGGCTTTGCTGGGCGATTCCTCCATGCCGATGGTTTCGGACGCATGTTGGACAGTGATGGAAAGGTTGCGCGTGTCATGTTTGGCCAGCTCAGCGCGGATTTCGGGTTCTTTGCCTACCAGTATAACGTGCACGCCCTGTTCGCGCGCGCCGAGCACAGCTCCTTCAACGATCTTATGAGGGGCAAAATCGCCCCCCATCGCGTCAATGGCTATTTTCATCCCTGAGCGGGTGGTTCTCCTTCTTTTCTCTTCTTAACTTTGCGCGGGACAATGAGGTTGTCACCGTAGAATCCGCATTCCGGGCAGACCCGGTGCGAAAGCGAGGGCGCTCCGCAATGCGAACATTTGGAAAGGTTCGGACCGCTGAGTGGCCAGTTTGCGGCTCTACGCATATTCCGGCGCATTCGCGTATGTTTTTTCTTTGGATTTGCCATTTTAGATGCTCCTTGGATTAAATTTTTTCGTTTCCGAAAATAACTTTAATTTCCCGCTCGGCGGATTCCTGCGAGTCGGATCCGTGGACCAGGTTCCTTCTGTTGTCAGTGCCGTAAAGATTTCTCAGGGTGCCTTTTTCCGCGAGCCGTGAATCCGTGGCTCCCATGATACTGCGCACGCGCGAGATGGCGTCCTCGCCTTTCCACACCATGGCCACTGACGGGCCGGACATCATGAACTCGATGAACGACTCAAAAAACGGTTTGCCGCGGTGCACGGAATAGAATTCGTCCAGCCAGGCGCGGGACGGGTTCATCACCTTAAGCGCAGCGAGTTTCAGCTGTTCCTGTTCCAGCCGGTCGATGATTTTGCCCACGACTTTTTTTTCCAGACCGTCGGGCTTGATGAGCATGCAGGTGTTTTGCATTTTGAGGGACACTCTGTCCGTGCCGGCGTTAGCCAGCGGAACTGCCGCGTTTCCAGACGCGGGACCAGAAAGATTTTTTCGGTACGGGATGAACGGACGGGTCGGCATAATAGCCCGCAGTGATGTAGGATATTTCGCTGATGAACCCTTTGGCCCGTCTGAAGCTGCGGATATCCTGCGTCAATGCGCAGATGATATAGTCATTGGTCGGTGAAAATACGATGCCCACGTCATGACAGCTGTCTCTCATCAAACCGGTCTTGTGCCCAATGGGCCAGTCTTTGGGAATGGAACGGGCGAGCCGGTCCGCTATTTTCTGGCCTTTCAGAATTTCAATCATCTCATTCGACCCGGTCAGTTTCCGTCGGTAAATCATTTCGAGCAGTTGGGCCATGTCTCGGGGAGTGGTATAGTTCTCAACTCCCTCATCGCGTTTCCTTAGGTCCATGATGGTGCGGGAAAAATTGGTGTAGCGGAGTCCCAGTTTCAGAAAATAGCTGTTGTAATATTCCAGTCCGAACAGGTCGGTGAGCATGTTGGTGGCGGTATTGTCGGACTCGGTGATCATCCGCTGGACCAGTTCGCGTACGGTGAGTTTGGTGCCCACGCGCATGCGTTTCAGCCGTCCGGAACCTGCGGTCTTGTTTCGTCTCTGCAGGGGCAGGATTTCGTCCATGGACACGCGTCCGTCGGCTTGTGCGTCGTACAGTGCGGCCATCACCGGTATCTTGACCAGACTCGCGCTGGGAAAAAGTGCGCTGGAATTGTGTTCAATCACCCATCCGGTGCGCAGGTCTTTGATATAGATGCCGGCTTTGCCCGGGAAATGGTCGGTCTGGTACTTTATTTTTTCTGCGAGTTTGAGCCAGTGGATGTCGGGCTGGATGACTTCGCGCGTGTTGGACTGCGCCAGATACATGCTTCCCCCGATCAATAGCGGAGTGAAAAGCAATACCAGGCACAGTACCAACCGTTTGAAGTTCATTTCAGACTCGTTCAAATTACCGCGTCAGCCGGACTTTTTCATGGCTGCGATGATGGCGTCGCCCATTTCGCGTGTGCCTACGGCTGTGGGGTCAATGCGGTTGCGTTTCATGTCGTAGGTGGTGTATTTGCCCTCGGCGAAGACTTTCATGATGGCTTGTTCGAGATTGCGGGCCGCTTTTTCCTCTTTCAGGTAGTCGAGCATGAGCATGCCGGAGAGGATACAGGCCGCGGGATTGACTTTGTTCTGTCCGGTGTATTTGGGAGCGGAACCGTGTATGGCTTCGAACACGGCGATATCTTTGCCGTAGTTCGCGCCCGGAGCCACGCCGAGTCCGCCGACCAGCGCGGCGCACAGGTCAGAGATGATGTCTCCGTACAGGTTCGGGAGAACGAGCACGTCGTAGAGCTCGGGTTTTTGCACGAGTTGCATGCACATGTTGTCGATGAGACGTTCTTCGTACTCGATTTTTCCTTCATATTTTTTGGCCACTTCGCGGGCCACGTCGAAGAAAAGACCGTCGGTGCATTTCATGATGTTGGCTTTGGTGACGGCGGTCACTTTTTTGCGTTTCTTTTCAATGGCGTAGTCAAAAGCGAATTTGACGATACGTTCGGAACCGGCGCGCGAGATGGGTTTTATGGAAACCGCGGAATCGTCGCTGATTCGGCCTTTGGAAAGTTTGATGATTTCTTTGGTCTCGGGCGCGCCGACCGGCCACTCGATACCGGCGTAAAGGTCCTCGGTGTTTTCGCGCACCACGACCAAGTCAATTTCCTGATATTTGGAGCGGACGCCTTCGTACGTTCTGCAGGGTCTGAGGCAGGCATACAAGTCCAACTCTTTGCGGATGGCGACGTTGACGGAACGGAACCCTGTGCCGATGGGTGTGGTGATGGGACCTTTGATGGCGATCTTATTTTTGCGGATGGAATCGAGGACATTGTCGGGCAGAGGAGTGCCGACTTTGGCCATGATGTCCACACCTGCTTCCACCTGTTCCCACTCAATCTGCACGCCGGTCGCGTCAATGACTTTGCGCACGACCTGCATGATTTCCGGACCGGTACCGTCTCCGGGTATAATCGTAACTTTATATTTCACAATAATTTCTCCTTCCCTGGCAGATATCTTTATAATGATAACAACTACTCATATTATTGTCAATGCCCCGACGGAAAAAATCACGGTGTTTTTGCCGGAATCCGGTCGGGCGCGCAGTTGAAAGTGTCTGCCGGATATATTAGGATAGAATTCTAGCATGAATCTGCTTAAAAAATCCATTCCTCTTGCGA
>CAYHWZ010000085.1:0-8400 GCA_964359975.1 uncultured Elusimicrobia bacterium
CGAGACATTGTCCGGGAAGCAGGATGCGGGATACGGCAGATTATCCGGCATCCTGTTTCTTTTTTTTGTTGAGGGCTGGCGATGATTAGCTCGATTCGCCGGATTGCGGGTGGAATAGTTCGCTGGGGACGGGAGAAATTATACTCCGTCCCCGTTTTTATTTTGGCGTTTGCGATGGTGGTGTCGGTGCGGGTATTGACGACTTGGGCGGCGGATTCGTATTGGCCGGATCTTTCGGTTTATGAAAATACTGGCGGTATGCAGACTTTTTCGCTGATGAACGCGGATTCGGGCGAAACTCTTGGCGGATCCGGCACGAGCGCGAACCGGTTTAACAGGGTTTCGATACGGTTCACGGCACCGTTCACAATGACTTTGCAGAAGGTGCTTTTGCCGTTGTACGCCGAGGTGTCGGGCAAATCCGGCGAAATCACGCAGCGCATTGTCATCCGCGATGATGATGGAACGGATTTGCACGCGCCGGTTTATGAGGTGAATTTGGGTACGGCTGTGACAAAATCGGGCACCATTGCGGCTGGTGCAAAGAAGTTTATGTGGATGAATTTTGATTCGAATGGTCCGACTGCTCTGAGTGTTGGTCTGACGGGCGGTCAGATTTATCATATCCTGCTTGAATCCGCCACGCTCCGCAATGTGGGCGGCAATCCCAGTTTCACGGTGATTTATCGTTATGTGGGGTCATCTTCGACTTATCTGGGCGCGGGTGTGCCGCAGAGTGTGGACGCGACCGGCAGTACTCAGCCGTATATGAATATTATGAGCACTTATGCGGCCGGAGCGAGTACGAGTCCGTCTCCTTCCAACTGGACCACGCAGAATGTCAATCCTGTTTTTATTTTGGGGTATTCGGGCACGGCGTGGGGCGTACCGTATTCTTCCGGTCCGTCGGCAGCGGGTATGGGAGCTCCGGCGGTAAGGTCTCTGGTAACTGTGGGCGCGGGTGATTTCGTGAGTATTGTTCATACTTCGACCATGACCAAACCGGTTTCGCGGATAGACATTTTTGTTAAGCGATCGGCGGCTTTGCCTGCAAGTGATTTGTTGATTGCAGTGAGTACGGGGAGCGGCACTCAGACGCAGTTTGTTGTGAGCACGCGCACTGCGGTGTTGGCGAGTGATGCAGGCACGTCGTGGAGTTCATATACGGTTATTTTGGGCACGTCGGCGTTTTCCATGGAGGGTGCGAGTAAGCAGTACCGGATAAGATTTTTTGCGCCGGGGGCTGCGGCCAATTCATATGAGTTTTTGTGGATGGATACGGTAGGTTCAGACTACATCGGCGGGGCTCAGGGGACTATCCGGGAAGAGGCATCATTGGACGGGATAAATTCTTATGTGTCCAGGTCTGCCAACTCCGGAGGTACGTGGTCAGCCGGGACTACGGCGGATACGCCGTTCCGGTTCACTTTGGATAATGATGGTCCGAGTCAGCCGGTGTTTGTGGCGCCGGACTTTTCCACGCGCACGATTCGGACGCTGGCAACGATTTCAGGGTCGGCATCGGACAATACGGCGATACGGACGTTTGAGTACCAGTTGTTCAGTTTTGAGCAGGCGAGTCCGGACTGGAATGAGGCTGCGGGCGCGTGGCAGGACACGGCCCAGACTTACTGGAACTCGACTTACTCGGTGAATTCGACGCAGTTCCAGATTCCGATTAGAGCGGCGTTGGATGCGCATGCGCCGGCGGGCGGGAACAATTCCCGGTTCAGGTTTACGGTGCGTGCTGTTGACCCTGTGGGGCAGACTTCTATATCTACGGCGGTTGTGTTTGTCATTGACAAGACTTCGCCGACGAGTATTATCGGTGCGCCGGACGGGTCTGCGTGGCGGAACGCGATGACGGAAATTACCGGCACGGCTGCGGATAACACGCGCGGGACTATCAACAATGTGGTGTACTTCTTTAAAGATGTGAGCAACAATAACTGGTTTGTGGCCGGTGCAGGATTTACGAGTCCGACGGAAAATGCGCTGGCATTGCCGGCCGTGGCGCAGACCGCGAGTGTAAGCTGGGCGGAAGATTCCATTGACGTAGACGAGATACGGAGTTATTTTGTTTCCGGGACTTCGTACGCGGTATATGCGCGTGCCCGCGACAACTCGGTCACTCCGACGGGGGCGTTTGACCGCAATGTGGAGACGGTTTATTCCACGCGGACGTTTATCTGGGAGGTGAACAAACCTTCATCGACGATTCAGATGCCGGCTACGGCAGGGGCGGGTATGACGGCAACGGCGATTCTTTCCGGGACGGCGATGGACGAGATGTCGGTGGTCAATCATGTGGATGTGCAGTTGTATGGATTGACCGGGGCGAACGCAGGAAACTATCTGCAGTCGGATGGTTCGTGGGGCGGGTCGGTGTGGATAAGTACGGGGTGGGGGTTGCCGAGCAGTACGTGGACTTTCCATGTGAACGGTCTGGCCAGCGGCAACTATTCGCTGTTGGTGCGCGCGGTGGACAACGCGGGGAACACGCAGACTACGATTCCGAAGGACGGGGACGGGTACGCATTTGTTTCTTCGAGGACTTTTACGATTGACAGCACGCCTCCTATTGCGGTGGTGGTGGTGCCTACGGCTACATGGATAAACAGTATCAGCGCGATCAGCGGTACGGCGCGGGACAATGCGGCGTGGGGGACGGGTTCGAGTGCGGACATTGTGGTGCGCAACTCGAGCGCGCCGGTGAACTATTGGTATGACCCGGACGGGAACGGGGCCGCGGTTGGAGCATGGCGGGATGTGATTTCCTCTATAACGGTTGGTTTGGTCGGGGCTGCGGGTCAGGTGAACTGGTCGTACACTGTGCCGGCGGGGTTGTTTGAGAACGGCGACGCTTATGTGATTTTGGCAAGCGCTACGGATACGTCGGGGAACCGGCAAGCGGTGACGGTGAGTTCGCATATGTTTGCTGCGAGCTATGATACGGAAGTTCCTACGACGACGATCACGACTCCGAACGTGGTGTTTCCGTGGATACGGAGTTTCCCGGCTTTGGCGGGTAATGCGTCGGACTTTTTCGGGGTGAATTTTTCGTCGGTCAGCAATGTGCAGGTACGGATTCAGGAGAATCCTCCTGCGGGGAGTTATTGGGATGGCATTTCCAAGACTTATGGTTCTGAAGTGTGGAACAATGCCTCGTCTTTGGGTGCGCAGGTGGGCGGTGCGCGGACCTGGGATTATACCTTACTGGCAACGACCAATCCGTTCCGGCTGACTGGAACAACTTACACTGTGACGGTGCGTTCGTGCGATGATGCGCAGAATGTGACTTTTAGCAGGAACTGCAGTACGGGTACGGACTATATTTTCCTGTGGGACTCGGAACGGTCCACTACGACGATTGTGCAGCCGACGAACGCGGGGCGGTACAATGAGACGGCGTGGGAAGTGACGTTGTCGAGCAGTATCCAGGGGTATGTGACGGAGGATGATTCGTCGGATCCGGAGCCGGGTTCGCAGGTGAACGCGGTGCAGATACGCATTAACCGGTCGAACTTGACGGCGGCTTACTGGGACAAGACGATTACTGACTGGACTTCGCCGGTGGCGGGGGATGTGGCGGCGGAATGGATTGATGTGAATTTCACCAACTGGGCGCAGACTGCAACGTGGCGGTATGATTCGATCATGTCCACGAATCTGGCGGATGGCGGGAACTACTTGATTTATGTACGGGCGCGGGACAAAGCGGTGAACCATGACGGGACTGCCGGCAACAACTGGAATGTGACGAATGCTACGATCACTTTTGCGTTTGACTCCAGCGCGCCGGTGTCAGTTTCCACGAGTCCGGGTTCGGGGTCTCCTTATATAGGGAGCTGGAGCCAGAATGAGGGGATACGCGGGACTGCGTCGGACCCGAACAGCGGGATTATTAATGATGTGAAGGTGGGTATCCGCAACAACAATTTGATGAAATGGTGGGACGGGAGCGCTTTCAACGATACGCCGGGTCCGACTTTGATTTCCACGTTCACGTTTTCGGGGCAGAATCCGGAGAAGTTCTGGTATGTGAAGCTGCAGCAGTCGGATTTGATTGACGGGACTTCGTACGCGGTGCTGGTGCAGGCGACTGACTCTTTGGCACAGACGGAATCTATCGGCAAGGCGTGGACGACATTCTACTATGACATTTCGCGTCCGACGGCGGTGGTGACGGTGCCGTCGCATCTGGCGTACCGCAGTAATTTGACGCGGCTGTCCGGGACTGCGGCTGATTTTACGAGCACGATAAGCCGGATTGAAATCCAGATCACTTCTGGCACTTATTATTATCAGGGGCCGCTGGCCGGCACGAAATTTACCACTACGCCGAAATGGCTGCAGGACCAGTCGCTGGACCCGGGGAACGGGGTGCTCATTGAATATGACGCTTCAGCAGGTTCGTGGACATACCGCGAGACCGGGAGCGGGTGTACGGGCTGCTTGGACGATAATGGTGTATGGGCGGCGGGTATAGCGTATGGCGTGCGGGCGCGCGGCATAGACAATGCGGGCAACACTCAGAACTTTTTCGGCGGGTTCCAATCCACGTTCACTTTTGACAATGCGGGTCCGAACTCGGTGGTGGTGTCGAATTTGAGCGCGTACCGGAGGAGTCTGCTGACGATTTCCGGGCAGGCATCGGACTTGCTGCAGGGATCGGGCGTGAACATTTCTATGAGGTTCAAGGTGCGTCAGAGTTCGGGTTCGAATCTGGCGTGGAACGGGTCCACTTGGCAGGAGAACGCGGTTTACAATAATGCGGGTTTGTCCGGCGCTTACTGGGAACTGGTGATGCCGGTATCGGCGTGGCAGGAGGGGGCGGCGTATCAGATTACTCCGCACGCACTGGATTATTCCACTCCGACTTTTAACGCGTCGACTGGGTCGGTGGCTTCGTACACTTATGACACGAGCGCTCCGACTGCGGCTGTGACATGGCCGCAGGTGAATCCTCCGCAGAGATATTATACGGCGATTTCTTCCATTCAGGGAACGGCGACGGACGCTTTTTCCGGTGTGAAGAGGGTGGAAGTGCGCATCGTGAGATTACTGGACGGTGTGGAAGAGCGCGAATATAACGGGGCGGAATTTGTGGTGAGTGGCCAGGAAATCTGGCTGAATACGGGGCAGGATGCATCGCCGTGGAGTTACACGGTGCCGTACTCGAGTAATTTTGTCAGTGGTCTAACCTACGCCATACAGGCCAAGGGCGTGGACAATTCCGTGGATGACAACGGCTACAACAACGGCGACAGGCACAGCAACGGCGACTTGGTGGAGCTGGGTGTCAACGCGAGTTCCAACGTGTTCACTCGCGACACGTCGGAACCGGACAGCGCGGTGAGTTTACCGGCGAACAACAAGAAAGTGTCAACGTTGCCTACGATTTCGGGTACGGTAGGAGACACGGGCGGTGCAGGTGTGGCAGGAGTGAAGGTTCACGTTTACCGTGTGACGGGGAACCGTACTTGGGATGGGGCAGGGTTCAATGTGGTGGGGGAGGATCTTTCGGACACTTACTGGTTCAGTACGAATTACGATTTGGGGCGGACGACGTGGACTTACAATGCGATAAATGATGCGACCTGGGACACGGCGGCGTCGCGTGAATACCGGATGAGGAGTAAGGCAACGGACCGCGCGGGCAACGAGGAGACGACGCTTACTATACGGACGTCGACTTTTGATGCGGTGACTCCGTTCTCGGCGGTGACGACGCCTCCTTATGACCAGTATCATACTTCGGCTCCGATGGCGGCGATTTCGGGTACGGCGAGAGATCCGAGCAACAACAGCGCAACTTTCATCAACGATGTTGGGATTGTGGTGCGGAATTTGAGCGGTCCTACGAGTTACTGGAACGACGGGTCACAGGTGTGGCAGGTGGCGGCTTCTACAAAGGATGTGGGACCGTTCAGTGCTACGCCGATTTCCTGGGGTTTCACTCCTTCGGATGCGAATGTTTTCTGGGTGCCGAACACTTCGTATACGGTGACGAGTATGGCGCGCGATGATAGTAATTTCCCGGTGGTGGACGGTAACAAGGAAGCGTCGCCGCCTTCGCGCATGATTATTTACGACGGGTTATCGCCGAACGCTACGATTCAGCGGCCGGTGGCGGGCGAGTTTTACAATAAGTGGTCGAAGCCGCTTGTGACGATTTCCGGTACGATGACAGATTCTGTGCCGGGCGAGATACAGAAGGTTGTGGTGAAGATTCAGAGCGGGACTGCGAACAGTTACTGGGACGGCGGGGTGTGGAACACGGGGATATCGAGTCTGAATGCGACTTTGGGATTTGGGACGACGAACTGGAGCTACGGGATACCGCATGCGGCGTGGGAGGACGGGAACACTTACCGGATTTTTGCTCTGGCTGTGGATAAGGCGTCGAACAATGCGGTGGGGTACACGGTGGCGGGCGGTGACGCGCACATTTTGAAATCGTTCCGTATGGACACGACGAGTCCGACGGCGGTGATGACGTATCCGACGCATTGTACGCCGGACTGCACGCCGGACATTATCAGTGTGTCGGCGGTGTCGGCGACGGTAACGGAGGCGAATCTGCAGACGGTGGAATTTTCCATGCAGCGGGTGGCGGACAGTTTTTGGCTGACGCCGGGCGCAACGGCATTTTTCAGCGCGCCGGCGGAGGTGTTCATTACGGGTACGCAGGTGGGGGCGGTATGGCATTTGATGACGAACGGTGTGGCTGCCTGGGACAACGGGGACTATCAGGTATATGTGCGGGCCACGGACCAGGCGACTAACGTCAGTCACAAGCTGGGATCTCCAGGAGTTGGGTCTGCGTGGATTCAGTTTACGGTGGAATCTCCGCAGCCGACTTCCTACATTCAAAAACCGCCGAACGACAGTTTTGATAACAACCATTACAAGAGTGCGCTGCTGACACTTTCCGGGACAGCGAATGCTGTGGCGTCGAGCATGAAGGTGCGTTTGACGAGCGCAACAACGGCAGGGAACTTCATGTACTGGACGGGTACGGCGTGGGCGTCTACTACGTCGGTGCCGATGGCGAACCAGTTCATTACGCCGGTGGGGACGCAGAGCTGGACGTTTGAGATACCGACTTCGTCGTGGACGGGACTGAACAAATTTTATCTGGAATCGAAGGCGAACAATACGGAGAATCCGGCAATCGGTCCGTACGGATTTGTGGTGGATGATGATTTCCCGTCGGCGGTTTCGCTGGACCCGCCGGCTGATTCGACGAACACAATCCGCAGATTCAGGGCTACGGCGAGCGACTTGGCACCGGGTTCATTGAATACAGTCAAGTTCCGGCTGGACCGGCTGGGTGTGGATTCGAAGGGTTTCAACATTACGGTGAACACGTTCACGTCTGCGGCCGGTGCGGGGAGTCTGATGGATGCGCAGGTTTCGGGGAGTGTGTACATTGATACGAATGTGATTCACAATGACAATCTTTGGGAAGAGGGCGAGCAGTACAGGATAACGGCGGTGGTGACGGACAAGGCGGGGAACCAGTCGACGAGCAACCGCGATTTCCGCTTTGACTCGACGAAACCCACGGCGACGGTGGTGAATCCGGGCAATGGAATTATTTTCCGGAGTTTGGGGACGATTTCAGGGACGTTTGTGGATGCGGATCCGGATGATTCTCCTGGCGGCGGGCGCGAGGAATCGGGAGTATCGCAGGTTTATCTTTCGATTTTCAATTTGAGCACGCAGAGATATTATGACGGGTCGGAATTTTTGGCGCAGGAAGGGGATGTGCTGAGCACGCAGACTGCGACGTCCATCGGCGGCGGTGTGTGGTACTACAACAATGCGACGATTGGCAGCCGTCTGACAACGGGTGTACGGTACACGATGAAGGCGTGGGCTGTGGATGTGGCGGGAAATCTGCAGACATTTTTCTCTGTGCCGGCGTCATCTGTTTCCTTTATATATGACGCGTCGTCGCCGACGGTGGTGGTGAACACTCCGGCGGACAATTCGAAGTTCCGCGGGGCAGCGATCAATGCGAACGGCATTTCCGGAACAGCGGCGGACAATCCGACACTGAGCGCGGGCATGAAACAGCCGTCGGGTGCGGTGGAAGTTCGGCTGCATTATTTGTCGGGAGGTGTGACGACTTATTGGACGGGCGCGTCGTGGACTACGGACATTTCAACTATTTCAATCAATCTGGCGGCTGGAGGCGGAACATGGGATGTGCCGGAACCTTCTCCGGCGCAATGGCTGGCGCAGGGAGACCAGACGTTCCGGTTTGAGGCGCGCGGGTTTGACAATGTGACTTTGTCGTCGGATTCGGCGGTAAAGGATTTCAACCGGTCGGATTTCACGACGCTGCGCAATTTCGTTGTGGACGATACGGTGCCGTTTTCGAGTGTGACG
>CAYHWZ010000086.1:0-8345 GCA_964359975.1 uncultured Elusimicrobia bacterium
GTTTTGAAATGGTTGCGGGGGCAGGATTTGAACCTGCGACCTTTGGGTTATGAGCACAAGGCCCCTGTTTGGTTGGAGTTTGTTGGAGTTGTTTTTCAGTCGTTGAGCAAGGGCAATATCTATCTGGATTTGTATGGAGTTTGTTGGAATCGTATAAAAAAGGGACACCAAAAGGGACACCGTGGAACTCCGTAAATCCCCCCCCTGAGACAATCAAAATAAATCGTGTTTCAAAAGTAAGAAATTCCTTCTTTGAAAATAATCCCTCAAATCTCCAATCCAAGGTTGTCGTTCAAACTCGCTCCTTAAACCTCTTCCCAGCTACCTCCCAGAGCAAGCCATATACCCTTTATTTACCTTTTTGTAAAGTTTTAGCGTTTTTGACCCATCAGTTGCATTGGTTTTGACCCACCCCCCTCAATATATTTGACATGATATTTCAATCGGATAAATTTGCTTGCCGGGTCAATATTCGTTGCAACTAGTGGGTCAATTTTGCTTGCAACTTTACACTACACATAAAAGGGAGGCCCCAATGAAATTCAGAGTGGCGGTTAAAGAACTTTTACGGAAGCTGCATATCATATGCGGCTCATGTTCAAGACCCGGAATAAGGTCACTGAAGGATAACCAGATGTTTATGGTGAACGGATTGACACGCAGCCTTAAAATCCATTCCACTGATGGAAAACTTCATATGCTGGCAAATGTTCGGCTTCATGATGCGACAGGGCAGGGAAAGATTCTATTGCCAGGACAGAAGTTGATTAACATGATTAAAAAAAGTAAGCGGGATATTGCGACTTTTCAGGCGGATTCCGTAATGTGCCACATGACTTTGAGTCAGCATAAACACGAGGTCGGTCTGTTTAGCCCTGACCCTAACCGATATCCAAAACACAAGGAATTCTCGATGGGTGGTGTTCAAACGATAAACCCGAAAGAGTTCTGGACTATCTTGCGGTCCGTCTATATTCCGGGTATCACGATGGTTCATATAACTCCTAGGAAATGCATCAGCACATCGCGGAATATTTCATTTGAAAAAAGATATGCTCGACTCGAAATACCCGAGTTCACAATCAGGGCAACGGCAGTCCGGCAATTACTGAGAGTTTTACGACTGATCAAAAGAGAAACTAGAATCCTAAAAATCCGGAGAGTAGGCGATGATGTCGCTTTTCTTATGGGCGATGTGATGTTTTACACTCCGGTTTACGAAGAACCCTGGAATAGCGCAGAATTTGAAAATAATTTTAGGGAGTGGATTGAAACCATTCAGTGCCGTAGCAGTTTTCCCAACCTTAATGCAATTGGCAATATCAACGCGATTGTTGGCGACAAATCCAGGAAAAAGATGTCGCTAGAGACGGAATCAGACATTACATATTTCAGGGCTGGTATAGATCTTGATAATCCAGAGCTGTAAATATGCTTCTCGAACGATCAGGAACTACACATGTCCCAAGTGAAAAGCGATTTCTCAATGTGCAGGAGTTGGCGAATTATCTGGGGCTCTCCCGTTGGACGATTTACAGTCTTGTCAATAAAAGGGAAATTCCTTTTATTCCGCTTTCAAGAAAGGCGTTGCGATTTGACCGTGGTCATATTGATAAGTGGATGGAGAGAAAGGAAATTAGGACCTCCGCGGATTTTGTGGGATAGGTTCGGACTCTATTGATATGCCAATTGTTCAATAAGAGTGGCAGATAACCGAGAGATGCTTAAAGCATGTTATAAAAGCCGCATGAGCGGTCTTGAGTGTAGGGATTAGGACTGAGATTATGGCTATTTACCGACGGAAGGATTCCCCATACTTCTGGATGAGTTTTAAGCTGGACGGAAAGGGTCAGGTTAAATGTTCCACTAAGACCTCAGATAGGAAGCTGGCACTTCAGATATATCACGCAAAGCGAGCAGAGTTGCAAAAGTTTCAGCATGGGTTTGAACGGTCCCGGGTCAAGTTGGATGATTTGATATCGGAATACTTGGAACTTTATTCAAAACATTCCAAGGCAACATACACTTTTGATGTTATCATTGGAAACAAGCTGAAAAAGTTTTTCGGTGATGTCTATGTTTACGACATAACGGTTGGCCGTATTGAAGAGTACCGGGTATACCGCCTTAGCAAAGGGGTGAGTAAGTCTACCGTCAATCGGGAATGCTCGCTGCTGAAATCAATTTTTAATCGTGGTATTGAATGGGGCAAATGTTCAGTCAATCCGGTTTCGAAAATTAAATTTTATGATGAGAAGGAGTTTAGACGGACAAAGCATCTGGATGAAAACGAAAAGCTTAAACTGCTGAATGCTTGCCCGCTCCCAACTAGAAGGATTGTTTACTTTGCTCTGTTTACTGGCATGAGACGCGGGGAAATTTTGAATCTTAAGTGGGGGGATGTGGATTTCAATAATAACTTGCTTAAGGTGACTCATTCCAAGGCAGGTAAAATCCGGTTTGTAAACATGAACTCAGAGCTCGCAAATATGCTAAAATCTATGCCGAAGGTTTCAGGGTACGTTTTTGGGACTACTGAGGGTAAGCCGAATTTTACTTTGTACCGTAAACCTTTCGAAAAGGCCGTTAAGGAAGCTGGTATTCAAGATTGCGTGTTCCATACGCTCCGTCACACATTCGCATCTGACCTCGTGATGAAAGGGGTTGACCTAAAGACCGTTGCAGATTTGTTGGGGCATGCAACTACGACCATGACAGAACGCTATTCGCACTTGAGCAAAGAGCACAAGCAAATGGCCGTAGAACTGCTCCCGAAGGGCATATTTTATACCGTAGGCGTTACGCAGGCATTTGTACAGAAAGCAGAAATAGTAAAAACGAGCTGATTTATCAAGTCAATGCTGGGGTAGCTCAGTTGGTAGAGCACTTCCTTGGTAAGGCCGCAGCCCATGCTTTTCAAAACCCCCTATATATAGGCATTTTAAAACTTTTTCCGTCGAGCATTAATTATGCGTTATATTACTCCTTTTGACTGGTTTTGACCTGTTTTGACCCTGACATGGACACCAAAATGGACACCTGTTTTTTGTACTGAAAGTACGTACGGATCTTTGCATAAATTGTAGTTTCTAATTAGGCCTGTCGCGGATCGCGAAGGCGATACTGTTCCGATTTTTTTTCGGAATGGTATCGCCTTTTTTGTTTCAGGAATGATACATGCTTGCTTGAGTATCATCTGGAGTTTATAGGAACAGTTCTGAAGATGCGAACACAAACTGTGTTAGTGAGGTAAAAAGGAAAGTTTCCAAACCCGACCCAAAGATATTGCGCGTGGGTTTGGAAGAACATGTGGGTCCCGGTGTCGGGGAAATCTATGGGAGGGTCATAAAAGTGGCAAAAAGATACGTTTCGGGCAATCTCCCATCCCTATAAATGGGTCGTGACATGAACATTGACCAAGAAGCTATAACTAAAGATTTAATTGAGCGGATTCTTGAGGTGACACATTCTCCTCAAAGTATCCACTTCTATCGGAAAGCAATCAGTGTATTGGGAGCGGGTTATGTTGAGGGGGAACTGGCCGAGGTTCGTTATCGGAAGAATACCAGCATGATCACTGATCCCGCGGCTTACCTGACGACATTGCTCAAGAAACATCTTCCGGATGGAGAGACACAGGTACAATCAAAAAAAGATTTACTGCCTCAAGAGAGTTACTTTTCTCCCACGCCACAAGACCTGGTGTCTGAACTCAACGCCGGTGCGGTTGCACCAAGTGACTACAACGGACATCCGTCCTACACCATGTCCAAACCTTACTCCGGCAAAGCAATCCCCTGGACCACTTTCGTCAGCTCAGACTTTTTCACGCTCTCGACAAATAAGAATAAGAGCGACCAGGTAGTGGCCAGATTTCACACGATGGACGGACAGGTCGTCCATATTCCTATGCTCCGCGGCAGAAATTTCCCCGGCGACAACGAACGCGGGATACTGACCGTTGAACACGGGCGAATATTAGGCGCGCTCGAGATGCTGTGGTCTGAACAAAACACTTTCTTTGAAAATTCAGAGAAGAAAATATCGATCTGTTACTGTGACGTGCATATACGTGACATTGCAAAGCTGTTGGGATGGAAAACTTTTGGAGGGGAACAATTAAGGCAGCTTAAGAAGAAGATGGTTGACTTGTCAGTGATGCCCTACTATCTCAATATTACTGATATGTCCGACGATAAAAAACATCCAATCCGCGGCTACGGGTTTACATTTATTGGAGAAGTTACAACTAAAGAAAAGAACCTTAATGGTCGTGACACATCATTCCGCATAGTTTTTTCCAGTACCATGAGCAATCAACTTCTTAAACGCAGAGTTGTCACACGAAACAAGAGTTTTCTGACGCATCGGAGTGAGCTGGCATGGCTAATCCGGATGCACTTGGAAAGCATTCTGATCTCACGGGATGGTAAACCGTATTCCATAGCTCTTCCGGATTTAATTGAAAAACTGAACCTACCACATGCGGGATGGCACGGGCGCGCACATGAAAGAAAAAGACAGTTTCAGAAAGCAATAAAGGAACTAGATGGCACAGTAGTTTCCGATGACAGGGTCATGGAAGCCCACCTTGTCTTTGACATCATAACGCATGAATATGCGCTGGAGGCGCATTTGGTTGGAAAAACTCCAATAAAATGAGTATTTTCCCTATGGCTTTCGGGTCGCTATGTTATGGCTTTCGGGTCGCTATGCTATGGCTTTCGGGTCGCTATGCTATGGCTTTCAGGTCGCTATGGAATGACATCCTATCGTACGCGTGCGCGCACGCGCGGAGAGTTAAACCAGAGATAAGAGTCATTCAGAGGCAAATGAGCGTTCCGCTTGTGGGTAAGTCAACGGCAAAGTCAACGACGCATACAGGGGAAGCCATGACCAGTCCAACCGTTGGACAAGTATCAATAAGTAATCAAACATTCGTTGCCGTTGGAATCATCGCGCTTCTGTGCGCTGGGTGTAATCAAGTTTCCGAAACGAGTGGAGACAACCAACCGAGAAAGAACATGGTTGTTCAGCCAGAATTCCATGACTATATTGTTGTGCATAAAGAGGAATATTCTCCGGTTCTTGTCACCGGCATGGATCCCTCAAATAGAACACGATTGTGTGAAATTTGTTATCCCACCAAACAGGGATCTTCAAAATGACAGGAAGGTCACAATTACTCTCGATGCGCTTTTTGTCTTTTGCAATAACTCTCATATTTTTTGCGAGTAACTTCTGTCATGCGCTCACCCCCGTGTCCAACATCGAGGACACGAACCACCTCGGCACGGACTGGACCATTTCCGCCTCAACTTTCATTGCAGGACGTCACACTAATATCGGCTGGTTCACAATCAACTCAGGAGTTTACGTCCAGGTTCAAAAGAGTACATTGACTGCTTCTCCGTGGGTGGGTCGATTGGGGACAGTGGAAATTTACGCAAGTACCATTCAAATTTTAGGAACACTTTCCGCAAGCGGGAACGGACCTGGACATACCAACACTTGCCAAGATGGATATGGACAAGGCGGAGGTTTTAGAGGACAGAATGGGGTTGAGTGCAGTGGCGCATGTAATGAGAGCGGCGGCGGCGGTGCTGGCCACGGAGGCAATGGAAAACAGGGTGCGACAAATCAATCGTGCTTGCAAGGCGGGGTAGGCGGAACAAATTATGGTACAGCAGGATTAGTCACCTATCCCCCATCCTCTGACGATAATTTAGTAGGTTCCCAAGGCGGAGCCTCATGCCTTGCCGCAAACCAGTCCGGTTCTGGTGGCGGTTCAATTCTATTGTCCGGGACATCCGTAACGATTAGTGGGGAAGTGGTGGCGTCGGGAAATAATGGACAATCCAACGACGGCGGTAACGGAAGCGGCGGAGGCATTTTAATTGATGCCTACTATCTAACCGCCAGCAACGTCAATGCTCCTGGTGGGGGAGTCAGTGCCGGTGCTGGCGCTGCCGGTGGCCGCATCAAACTTTTCTATTTTCTTCTGTCGAGCGGATCTTTTTCAGTAGCGGGTGGCGATGGCGGAGGTTGTGCGCCAGGTGCGAACGGCGGTACCGGAACAAAATATCAGTATATCAAACCTAGCACGGTTGCTTTAATTTCCCCCACTGACGGTGGGTCTTCCACGAGTACCGCTGTCCAGTTCGACTGGACGGATACTGCTGGGAGCAGTTCTCCTTATTCATACGACTTTCAGGTTTCAACAAGCGTGAACTTTGTTCCGACGTATTTTGCCTTGCGAGTATCTGCTTCCAACTGCACCTCCACAAAAACATTTGACGCTGGTTCATATTATTGGAGAGTCGCAGGAGTGGACAACTGGGGTTTTACCAGTGCATGGTCAACGGTTTCTGTTTTGAGCGTTACACCACCACCGAATATTGTGGACCAGGATCACGGCGGTTCAAACTGGACCATATCCGTGGATACGGAAATAGCGGGCCGTCACACCAATATCGCTATCCTAACGATAAATTCCGGAGTAACATTATCCGTCAAAGCAAGCACCATTCCCGGGGCCGAGCAAGCTAGCGTCAGTGCTGATACCGGCCAATACGGGAAGGTCTTGATTTATGCGACCAGTGTGCAGATCCTCGGAACATTGTCCGCAGACGGAAAAGGGTTCCAGGGAACGCAAGGAGCACAGGTGCAAGGTATCGGACCCGGCAGAGGAAAGAATCCTTCATCCCAATTTCCCGGTGGCGGTGGCGCTGGTTTTGGCGCAGTCGGTGCTTCGGGCGGAGTCGGGGACCCCGCAAACAACGCCGGCGGATCAGGTGGTGATATTTACGGCGGACTGGCTTTTACGACTGAGACTTATCTGGGTTCATCCGGAGGGAACGCAAACGGTAACGGAACCAGCGGCGCTGGTGGCGGCGCTATCTATATACAGAGTGCGTACTTGGCGATCTCAGGAACTATCACGGCTAAAGGTCAGGCCGGTCCCGGAGACAGTTCATGGGGCGGACCGGGCGGAGGTTCAGGCGGATCCATCACGCTTGACGTGAGCACTGTTTCATATAGTGTGAACGCATGGCTCGACGCCAGCGGCGGCGGTGGAAACGGCGGAAACGGTTTTTGCGGCGGCTCTGGAAATTGCGGTGGCGGCGGAGGCGGGTCCGGCGGGCGCATAAAGGTTCTTGCAAGTTCAACGACTATCGAAGGAAATTTCCCTTATATCGCAATTGGGGTCTCTGGCGGAACCGGCGGCGGAGGGATCCGGACCGGTGGAACCGGTTCAAACGGTTCCGCTGGATCCATATACTTCGCTGCTCGTCCCGTATTGAACAGTCCGAATTTTGCCGCTACCGATGTAGGACTCACCAGTGTCACGGCACGTTGGACCGCAAACGGAAATCCGTCAGGAATACAGTATCGTGTGCAATTTGCCACGAGTTCGGACTTTGCAGGAGTGCTCACCACATCCAATACGTTCGTTCTCTCCGCGTCTACCATCGGATTGACAGGCAACACTACTATTTATTTCCGCGCTGCATCCTTCTTCCAGGACAACTCACGGCTCACGGCTTTCTCCGTATCTGTGTCAACGAAGACTCGGGCATATGCGCCTGCAATAAATCTCACGAACTGGACCTCCATCAACGGTGATATGTGGACGAATGGTATCACCGCCAGGTGGACAGAGAACGGCAACCTTGCTTCTCCGCAAACGACCTGGCGCATTCAGTTTGCAACTTCAACGGATTTTGATTCTCCCGGAGTGATTGGGACCGGGGGATGGTGCATATCAGATTGTACGGCTGAATCGACTACGACTTTGGTAACTGGATTGTCCATCAGTTCCGTGACTTTGCCCACGAACTGGCCGCTCGCGTTCAGGATACGCGCTCTCTACGGAAATAATGAACCGTCAGCATGGTCCGTGAGTGTTGTGACGCGCACACTTGTAAATAATCCATCCGCACCCGGATTCCATGTTTCCAATTCAAGCGGTGTTTCTGTTTCCATCTGGAACACCTACGGACTTAATGCGGCGGACACGGTGATCCGGATATCCACTGGAAACTTCACTCTGGCTAATTCGTCCAGCGGAGTTCAGGGAAATTCCACAACGACGCTCACCATGGTGAACATCACTTCCACCAGCTGGGGACCGAACCTGGGGTACGACCTAATGGTTCATGCGGAAAACTTCCTTGGACGATTGAGTACTCCAACACCGTCAATAACAGCGTTCAGTTCCGCCACTCTTGCAGACGTGCCCGGAAACCCGTCGTTCGGACAAATCTTTGTGACGAGTATGATCGTATCATGGTCAGAGAACAGCAATCCTCTTTCCCCGGACACCACTTACCAACTCCATTTTT